>JAFDFV010000252.1 GCA_019309665.1 Deltaproteobacteria bacterium
AACTTTGGCTTTGCCTATTTGGGCAGCAGCATTCACGCACACAAGGTGCTGTCGCCTGAGCCCGGGTTTTTTTCTGTTCGCACGAATGTTTGTTATTTTAAAAGGGATGCCTAAACACAAAGATAAGGCCAGCGATGTCCTTAATATTTGACCCCCACCTTCGCCAACAGATCCGTCAATAATTACCAAAATGTCTCCTTTTTACGAGTCCATCAATTTTATTATTCATGATTTATAGTAACTACTCAGGTTGTTGGGTTCAAGGGTTCACGGTTCACGGTTCACGGTTGGCTGCCTTGTTCAATTTTTATCGCTTTCTAACCTTGAACCCTGAACCTTAGTAGTTACGATTTGTATAGCATCAATTATAAAAATATTGTAACATTTTAGGCTTATGAAACAAACTGGCTGTGCGTGAGCTTCAGGTGTGATACATTAAAAACAGGAAACTGTTTGAGAGTATTAGATATCGTTAAGAAAGAACCTTGTACGATGTCGGCATTCTTTTTTAATGGCCTGTTAATCTGTAAATATTTCTTTTATTCATGGCAAGTTCTTTCTTTACGATATCTTATGCGTGAGTTTTTCATGGTTTTAATGTATTATACTTAAAGCGGCTATATTTTCAAAAAGCTAAAGCGTTACAAAATATTACATATTGATTTTGATGGGTTCGTAAAAGATAAAAGCACTTGGTTACTATAATAGTGGGAAATTTATGATTTGTGATCTTAGCGGTCAGATTGAACGAATAACTTATTTTAATGAAGAAAACGGATTTACAATCGCAAGGGTTAAAGTGCCCGGCCGGAGAGATCTGGTAACAGTGGTTGGAAATCTTATGTCTCCGATGCCCGGAGAGGTCATAAAAATGCAGGGGGAGTGGACCAATCATCTCAAATATGGTGAACAGTTCAAGCTTGTGAGTTATAAAACATCCGTACCTGCAACAGTTTATGGAATCCAGAGATATCTTGGTTCCGGGCTTATAAAGGGCATAGGCCCTGTAATGGCTGGCCGAATCGTAAAAAAATTCGGGGAAAATTCACTGGACATAATAGAAAATGAAATTGAAAAATTAGTCCAGGTAGATGGTATTGGAAAGAAGCGGATAGAAATGATCAGGACGGCCTGGGATGAGCAGAAAGAAATCCGGGATGTAATGCTGTTTCTGCAAACACACGGCGTAAGTTCAGGCTATGCAACAAAGATATTCAGGCAATACGGAAACCAGTCAATAGCCGTGGTCCAGGAGAATCCATATCGGCTTGCAGCAGACATTTTTGGTATTGGTTTTGTGATCGCAGACGGAATTGCTGAAAAACTTGGATTCTCAAAAGATTCCACGTTAAGAGCTGAAGCAGGGATACAATATGTTCTCCACAAGATGGCTGATGAAGGACATGTTTATTATCCTTATGAGCTTCTTGTAGAAAAATGCCGGGAAATTCTTCAGGTTGACAGAGAGGTTGTTGGCAAAGCGATAGGTAGAATTGCTGTTGATAAAAAAATAATAATCGAGGACCTGAATGATAAAATTGAGGAGTTCAGAGAAAACAATAAGGCAGTTTATCTGGAAAAATATTATGTTTGCGAAACCAGTATTGCTTTCCGGCTGAAAACCCTGATTGGAGCGCCAAAATCTTTCCGCAATATTGATTTGGATCGAGCAGTAGAATGGGTTCAAAAACAGCTTTCTATTAACCTGGCAGAAAAACAGCTTGAAGCATTAAGATGTTCTGTTGAAAACAAGGTAGTTGTAATTACCGGCGGGCCGGGTACAGGCAAGACAACAATTATAAATGCGATTATTAAGATTTTTTCAAGGCTGAAGCTTAAAATAATGCTTGCAGCTCCCACAGGCAGGGCCGCAAAACGCATGAGCGAGACAACCGGCTATGAAGCCAGGACAATTCACCGGCTCCTTGAATTCAGTTTTCAAAAAGGCGGATTTCAGAAAAACGAGAAAAAACCGCTTGATTGCGACCTTCTGATAGTTGATGAAGCATCTATGATTGACACGATTCTGATGCATCACCTGTTAAAGGCCGTTCCCCCCAGGGCTACCTTTATTCTTGTGGGCGATGTTAATCAGCTACCTTCTGTCGGGGCCGGATCTATTCTAAATGATATTATTGAATCCGGATCCGTATCTGTGGTCAAGCTTAACGAGATTTTTCGCCAGGCCAAAGGCAGCCGGATTATTGTTAATGCTCATAAGATAAACGACGGAATTATCCCATCTTTTAAAACACCTGCTCCATCTGATCGCGCAAATGATTTTTATTTTATCCAGCAGGAAGACCCGGAAAAGGTACTTGAAATTATACTGGAACTGACAAGGGAGCGCATACCCAGGCGGTTTAATTTTGATCCTGTTGAAGATATCCAGGTTTTGACTCCCATGCATAGAGGTGTGGCAGGTGCCGGCAATCTCAACAAAAAATTGCAGGAAGCTCTAAACCCGGGTGAAAATATTATTATTAGAGGGGATAGAGGATTTAGAATTAATGATAAAGTTATGCAGATCAAAAATAATTATGACAAAGAGGTTTTTAATGGTGATATAGGAAAGATTACAAAGATAAATGCAGATGAACAGGCGCTTGTTATTTCTTTTGACGGCCGGGAAGTCGTCTATGAGTTCGCCGATTTAGATGAAATCGTTCTGGCATATGCTGTTTCAGTACATAAATCCCAGGGCTCCGAATATCCAGCCGTAGTGATACCCATACTTATTCAGCATTATATGCTATTGCAGCGCAACCTTATCTATACGGCTGTTACCAGGGGTAAAAGCCTTGTCGTGATAGTTGGTACCAGGAAGGCGCTGGCAATCGGAATAAAAAACAATAAAACACAGAAAAGGTATACGTATTTGAAACAGAGGTTGAGGATTTAGTGCCTAAAATGCCTAAAGTGCTCTAAAATGTCTAAAGTTGAGGTAGACCTTCGGCGTGTTAATTGATAACCCAAATCTACAGGAGTTTGTCCCTTTCGTGAATTGATGGCTTAAGGAACATGTCTGCCGGCAGGCAGGTATAAGATGGCAGAATTCCTTAACTTTAGGCACTTTAATATACTTTAGCTCACTTTAGGCACTCATGTCCGCACGAAGGTGCGTTAAAAGACTTCCCCAGAGCTTTCGTATAGCCTGACCAGTCACAGAATCTGAATCATATTCAAATATTGTTTGTCCCTGGACCATGGCTTTTGTAAAAATTTGATCAAAAGGTATATATCCTAAACAGGTCAAACCTTTTTCTTTGGCGAATTTTTCTATTTCATCAGTAATGTCTTTATTGAGATCAAATTTGTTGACGCAAAGAAAAGCCGGCACCTTGAAGTGATTGGCCAGTTGGACAACCCTCTGCATATCGTGTTTTCCGGATACACTAGGTTCTGTAACAACAAGTACAGCGTCGGCTCCGCCTATGGAAGCAATTACCGGACAGCCTATTCCCGGAGGGCCGTCAGTAAGAATTAGATCAAGCCCCTTTTCTTCTGCAAGTTTTTTGGCTTCATTTCTTACAAGCGATACAAGCCTGCCTGAATTTTCTTCAGCTATACCAAGCCTTGCATGTACCAGTGGGCCGAAACGCGTATCAGAAATATACCACTCTCCGCAAGTATTCAGAGGAAAGTCTATTGCTTTTTCAGGACAGAAATAAACGCATACGCCGCAACCTTCACATTCAATTGAATTAACCTCGAAAGTTTCGCTTATGGCCTTTTTCCAGGATGTCCGGAGCTGTAACAAGGTGGAGATCGGCTGCATCAACATCTGCATCGCAAAGCACCTTGTTTTCTGCAAGATACGCAAATGCAGCCATTAAACTGGTTTTACCGGTTCCACCCTTGCCGCTTATAATTATCAATTCTTTCATTTAACTTCCTCCTAAATTGAACGATTTTTTACTCGATCTGCACCAATCTCTTGCGCATCAAGGACTTGCGAAAAGACTCGACATATCCATTGGTATGCCTACGCTTTTCGCAAACCTTGCTACATCAAAATCTTGGCACATTTCTTCGCAAAAAATCGCTCAACTTAGGTTCCTA
>JAFDFV010000026.1 GCA_019309665.1 Deltaproteobacteria bacterium
TGTAATTTCGGTCTTTGTTTGCCTGGCGCCTTTAAATATTGCCTCCACTCTTTTTCTTTGGACGGACTGGGCTTCTGATGTTAATCGAGCAGCAATGTCCAAAACATCTCTGCTCCTCTCTCTTGCATCCTCTAATATCATAAAGGACTCATCTGTGGCCTGAACTAATATAGTTACTTCCATTCCGTTCCTCTTTCTTTCTAAATAGTGCCTGAACGAAAACTGCTAATTTTTCCAATTTCTGCGTCAGACTTAAATTTTAATCCTCAAAATACTCCATGTATTCCTGCGGTTAAAATTTGCGCCTTCCTTGAACTTGAAAAAATTTTCTATTTTTCATTCGGGCACTGAATGTGGCCTTATCTTACTGCGTTCATACAAAAAATACGTTTTCCGAATTCAAAACGTTTTTATCTTAAACCTAAGTTGAGCGATTTTTTGCGAAGAAATGTGCTGAGATCTTGATGCATAAGGATTTGCAAAAACCGCAGGCATACCCGTGGATATGTTGAGGATTCTTGCGAAGCCCTTATGCGCAAGAGATCGGCGCAGATTGAGTAAAAAATCGTTTAATTTAGGTTAAAGGAACCAGCAATGCAGGAACAGGGGTTCTCTCTACTACACGGCACGAAGGTTTTCCTATAAAAATATCTTTAAAGCTTTGCGCCGACGTTATCCCCATGACTATTGATGTAGAATTATAGTCTTGCGCTGCAAGAATGATCTCATCAACAGTTTTGCCCGCATATACATGATATTCTGCGTCAATTCCCTCTTTTAAGCATTTATTGCGCGTTTCTCTTAGTTTTTCCATAAGCCGTCTCAGATCACGCACAGTCAATTTCTTGTGTATTACATTTACAATTTCAAGCTCGCTGATTAACTGTTTAAAACCTAGTATAATCTGAAGTGCCTTTTCAGATGCCTGAGACCAATCGGTCGCAAACAAAACACGCTCAAATGCCCCTTTTGAAGTAAGCTTCAATCCTGTTTCATCTTCGTCAACTATCAGGACAGGCACGCTTGCCTCTTTAATAAGTTTTTTAACAATAGAATCACCAAACAAAATTCTTCTTTTCTTTTTATCAAAATGAACAACGGCAAATGATATCTGATTTTCATGGATTGTTTTCAAAACACTGCTGGACAAATTTCCTGAGTCAATTTTTATAGTAGCTTCCAAGCCATAACTGTTTAATTTTTCTTTCCATTGCTCAAGCAGCTCAGGAGTTACATCCTCTGGTCGTTCCTTTATTACACAAAGGAAAATTATTTCCTTGAAGCCAATATCTCTAAAACCTGACAATCCGTCCAGCACTCTGGAACTTGGACGTCTATGATCTGTAGCATATAATATTTTTCCGACCATTATCTCCCCTTTTAAATAGAATAGAGAACAATCTTAAATTTATTTTTTTTATTATAGCAACATTCGTGCCTTTATGATCAAACTGCATGTATGACCCTGTTTTTCAGGTATTACCAAAATTTGAAGCTACAAACATGAATATATCATCAACACAAAGTGATCAGTTTTTGGACACTTAATGGTAATTTTTCATAAACATATTTATATCTTTAAATAATATTATGTATAATTTTTATACACATTTTGCCTAAAGACTGTACAATAACATTCTCCCATCTCTTTTGAGCTTTAATACATTCAAAAAAAGTCCTTTTTTCAAGTGGTTGCGGATTTAGGGATTAAAAATCATTAACAGCTTGATAAAATTAGAAAAAATTGCAATTTTTTATACTTTTTTACAAGATTGGCAGCTTTAAAAAAACTCAAGCGTGGATGCCTTCTTAACGCTCTTAATTGTGCTTAATAAATACTTGACAATTTAACAATTATCTGTTTAATTAATATTAAAGTTTGCTTATAAATTTATAACTAAGGATAAATACTGTTGTACTCGGATTACTGAAAAACTGTGGTTAAGGAGGATATTCTATGAATCTTAAAAAAATGCTGTTTGTGACCAACTTTGATAAATTGTGGTTTGACGCTTTGGAATCACTGATGGATCTCAGAAAATCAGGCCTTAATCATGTAGTTTTTCTCCATATAATAGAAAAAAATAAAATCGCAATGCATCGTGGAAAGGGCTACCTAAAAGAAGAAGAGGTCGGTCTCAAACAAATGGCGGATGTGCGTTTTATAGATTGGGCGGAAAGCATATTTGAAAGAGGAATGGAATGCGGCGCCTATGTTGTAGTTGGTAATTATATCCCCAAGATTCTCTCAACGGTTGAAGCGGAAAAGGCGGATCTCATAGTAATAGAAGCCCATGAGAGGACAAAAGTAGAAAAACTGTACGTGGATTCAGCGGTACTGGAACTCCTCCGGCGAGCCAAGACTCCTGTTTTAGTGCATAAATATATGCTGCCATCAGGAAAGACCAACAAAAAGCCTTTTGAGGTACCTCTCTTTGCAACAGACTGGTCTTCTCCATGTGAAAGAGCATTGGAGCAGATTATCGACATTAAAAACAGTGTTAAAAAAGTAGTGGTGATTCATGTTGTCAGTGAGGAGTTTATGAAGGGAAAATCTAAACTTGACCTTCAAGTGCTTCAAAAAGAAAATAAGAAAAGGCTGGAAGATGTCCGCATTACTTTTGAAGACGAAGGAATAGAAACTGAGACTCATCTGTATATGGGAGAAGTTGTTCCGCTAATTGAAAACGCATCGCGTGAACATGGCGCCACAATGATCATTACAGGCTCAACAGGGAAAGGAGCATGGCGAGAGCGATGGCTGGGAAGTATTTCTCAGCAATTGGCGGAATCATCGGAACTTCCCACGTTGTTAATACCTTGAGAAAATTGTAGGGGCGATCCTTGTATTCGCCCTAAACAGGGCGATCACAAGGATCGCCCCTACATTGTGATGGAAATTCCTATACTATTGAGTGGGTGAGAACTATAGTACGCGACTAAAAAGGTTGACTAAAAAGGCGGATAAACAATTATCCGCCTTTTTTATTTCAACTTAGATTTAAGACAAAAATTTCTTTATCATTGCCCCCAATTCTTCGGGCTCGACCGGTTTTTCAAGATAGGCTTCCGGTTCCGGCACAGGTTGATCTCCAAACTCGTCAAGGGCCTTCTGAGAGCGGAGAAAGGTTCTTTTGGCTATTCCGGAATGCACAATTACCGGAATATCACTAAATTGAGAATCAGTTTTTAATGCACGATACATCTTGATACCGCTTTCCTTGGGCATCAAGATATCCAGGATAATTAAAGCCGGTTTTTCCTCTTTGATCTTGCCGATACCCTCTTCGCCGTCTTTTGCAAGCTCCGGCTTATAGCCAATATCTTCCACAACACTTGAAACAAATGTTCTCACATCAACATCATCATCAACAATCAGCACCTTTTTCGCCATAATGTATTCCTCCTTTAGTATAATTTTGCAAAAATCATTTTTGCCCTAAACCTTCTTTCCAGGAAGCCGGATGGTAAATATTGTTCCCTTGCCTGGTTGGGATGCTACATCCATGGTTCCGCCGTGCTCTTTTATAATCTTTTGTGTAACCAGTAACCCGAGACCAGTGCCTCGTGTTCCTTTTGTACTAAAAAATTCGGCAAAAATCTTGCTTTGAGTTTCCTCATCCATACCACAACCATTGTCAACAACCTCGAAAGCTACGCCGCTTTCGTTCTTACGTCGCGTCATTACTTTTACATGCCAATGCTTTTGCGTATCAAGATCAAAAACACAGGCATCTATTGCATTTGAAACCAGATTAAGAAGACAACTGTGCATTCCTTTTGGGTCAAGATATATCTCACCCATCTCCCTGTCAATGTCCCTGATCAGGTCGATATCATATTCCTTTGCCTTTGATTCCATAAGATCGCAGACTTCATCGGCTATAATATTCGGATTATATTTTTCATATTCAGGTTCTCGTTCTTTAGAATAACTGAGAAGATCCAGAACAAGTTCGGAAACTTTATGTATATTTCTTTCCACCATCTCCCAGCCGGTCTTCAATTTTTTTTGCTGACGTTCCCTTTCAGCGCTTATATCCACAATTTGCTTCAGAAATCGTGCTTGAAGAGGCAAAGCAGACACATTGCTGTAGTCTATTTTATTTTCTGCTGCCCCGTCAGCCGCTCCCTTTTTAAGTGCGGTATTTACAATGTAAAGACCGCCTTTCAAGCCATTTAAGATGTTTTTGACACCATGAGCAAGACCGGCTACGGTCTGCCCTATAGCTGCCAGTCTTTCAGATTTAATCAGTTCTTTTTCCAAGTGTTTAATTTTTCTAAGATCCTGGAAAAAGCCGACACTTCCTATTGGCTTGTCGCCTTCATACAGCATTGCGCACGAAAATCTTACCGGCACTGCTTCGCCGCTCTTTGCTGTAATAGATGCTTCATCTCCAACAAAAATATCGCTTGCATCCCGATCTTTACCTGCAAAAACATCAGAGATTCTTTGAGATATCCCTTCAGGGTAAAAATTGCCGGCATTCATGTCACTTTTGGCTTCATTCACAGTATATCCAAACATCTCTTCCGCAGCAGAATTAAATATTATTATATTCTCTTCTTTATCCGTGGCAACAATCCCATCGATCGAACGCTGTACAAGCTTATCCTCAAACTCATACCTTCTCTTGATCTCTTCTGTTTTTTCCTTTACCATGTACCAAAGATCATTGGCATAGTTATTCAATGTCTTTTTTGTTTTCAGCCGTTCCTCAGCCCTTTTTAAGGCAATTGAAAGGAGTTGGTCGCTCACCGGCTTGGTTAAAAAATCAGATGCTCCAAGATGAAGCGATTGTATGGCGGATTCCATATCACCATGTCCGGTAATAACAATTACCTCTACCTCAGGGTTAATCTCCTTGATTCTTCTCAAGACTTCTATTCCATCCATCCCGGGCATCTTTATATCGGTAAGCACTATTGGAAAGAATTCTTTTTGAAATAAATCAATTCCCTGCTGTCCGCTCGCCGCAGTTGCTACATCATATCCATCACTTTTAAGAGATATGCTTAAGACTTTTCTAATGCCGTCTTCGTCATCAATCAGCAAAAGTTTTGACATATAATTACGTTACCTCTCACAGTTCACAGTTTACAGTTTACGGTTAACGGTTAACGGTTGCTCAAAACATAAAACCGTGAACTGTAAACCGACAACCGTGAACAGCTACTAACATAGTTTAGGCACTTTTTCTTTAAATAGCGGGAAATGTCATTTTAAAGGAAGTCCCCACATCTTCTTTGCTTTCAACAGTGATATCTCCTCCATAGTCTTTGACAATTTCATAACTTATAGACAATCCAAGCCCTGTTCCGACACCGATTTCTTTGGTTGTAAGAAATGGTTCAAAAATCTTGTCAATAATATCGGCAGGTATTCCTTTTCCGTTATCTGAAACTATTGCTGCAACTTGTTTGTCTTCTGCAAAAGTCCTAACTTTTAAAATTTTTTTCCAGGTTTTTCCTCTTTCCTCCAAAGCATCGCGCGCATTAGTAATCAGATTAATAAACACCTGCTCCAGTCTGTTATGATCCGCCAGTATTGGAGGAAGATTTTTAGCAAGATCCAACTCTATATCTATCTGATGAAGAATTAATTGCTGATTTAATACCTTAAAGACATCGGCGATCGGTTTATTGATATTAACCTCGGATCGTGTAGCGTCAGATGCTCTTGCAAATTCCCTCATATGATTGATTATCTCACTAGCCCGGTCAACATACCTGCTCATCTCCTCTGCCATGCTGCGAAATGTCTCTTTATCTATACTTTCACCTCTGCCTATCATCTTTATAAAAAAATCACTCCCCACCTTAATGACATTGAGCGGCTGATTTAACTCATGAGCAATGCCGGAGGCCATAGTGCCAAGTGCCGACATCTTGCCGGCCTGAATTAATTGAGCTTCTTTTTCAACGCTTTCCGTAACATCAGACGTTGTTATAATCAGCGCATTTTGCTTCATATATTCTGCAGGACGCACATGAATGTTGACATAAAAAAATCCATTATCTTTCCTGCAATGCTGCCTTTTTAAATAAAGAAGAGTCTTGCCCTTTTTAATTGAAGCAAAATCATCAATTATATCTTTGTATACTATGTTTGAAAGATCAAAAAAGGACTTTTGTAAAAATTCTTCCCGTGAATAGCCATAATAGGCTTGAGCTGTCTCATTTACATCCAGGATGACAAATGTCCCGCCGTCGACAATAAAAATCGGATTCGGATCAGCATTGAACAGATCCCGGTATTTTCTTTCAGAAATTATCAGTTTCATTTCAAATTGATTGAGACTGCAAAGCATATGTTTAAATGAATCGGATAGACGCGTTATTTCATCTCCGGAATATTTTTTGTAAATTTCGCACTTAATACACTCCTCAAGCTTTTCCGGAAACTTTTCTGAAGGCTTTGACCGACAGAGAGTATTCTGTACAAACCAGCACGGCATGTCGGTCCCACCATATGCAGGACACTCTGTTTTGTTACAATCCAATTCTTCCCAACACTTAATAGTTTTGCCGAATTGGATTGTAGATTTTCCGTGACTGGCCAAGTCTGCCATAGAGGTAAGCCTGGAAATAGGACGTGTAATATAATGCGAAAGCCACAGAGTCAGAAAAAACCCCGCAGCTCCAATAAGAATCAGGGTAACTACAATTTCACGGTTTCTAAGCGCTATAATTCTTTTTTCTGTTGGCAACCAGCTAATCCCCACAGATAATACACCCAGCATATTTCTTTCTGTTCCGTGACACTTATTGCAAGCTTTTTCATTTCTTATGGGCATAGCATAGCTGATAACTTTTTCTTTCCCATAGTATTCAAAGCCATTAACCAGGCTTTTGCTTAGCAAACTCCTTTTAGTAATTTCAGAATTAATTGAACTGCCGATAAGGTCGGCATTACCGGCATGCTTTATAATTCCGTTCCGATCACAAAGAATGATTCTATGTAACTCTTCAGCTTCATTCAAGTCTTCTAATATCTTCTGAACATATTCCATCTCACCGTCGAGCATCGGATATTCAATGCTCCGCATAACAATATTGCTGACCTTAAGCGCCCTGCTCTCTTGCTCCGCAGTATAAAACTTTATCTGCCTTATTGTCTGGTAATAAGTAAAAAAGCCCATTACGCTACACAAAATCAGGGAGAACCCCAATATTATTTTATTTCTCAGGTTATTACGAAAAAGATTTGAGATAGTGGCTATTTTAAATGGCATTGTTAAATAGTCTTTAATTAGGGGCGATCTTTGTGATCGCCATGATTAGGGCGAACACAAGATTCGCCATGATTAGGGCGAACACAAGATTCGCCATGATTAGGGCGAACACAAGATTCGCCATGATTAGGGCGAACACAAGATTCGCCCCTACTATTTAATCGAATGAATATTATACTTTTTTAGCTTTGCATAGAGAGTGCTGCGGCTGATATTCAGTTTTTTTGCAACCTGCAATTTATTCCATTTATACTCCTCCAGCACTCTGGCAAGAAACTTTTTTTCGTTCTCTTGAAAAGAGCTTATTTTTTGCTCTTTGTTTACAATAGAGTATATATCAAGCGGAAGGCTCTGTCCGCTAATAAATTCATTTTTGGTAAGAATAAATGCATGTTCAATAATATTTTCCAATTCCCTTACATTCCCTGGCCAATTGTAACGCATCAATGTGTCCATAGCTTCCGAAGAAATTCCTTTTACTTTTTTATTCCCTCGCAGGTTCAGCCTTTTTAAAAAATGTTCAACTATAAGCGATATATCATTTCGTCTCACCCGAAGGGGAGGAATATTTATTGGAATAACATTCAGACGGTAATATAAGTCCTCCCGGAAATTCCCATTTTCCACCTCTTTTTTTAAATCCTTGTTGGTAGCCGCTACTACTCTGATATCCACCTCAAGAGTTTCCATACCCCCCAATCTTTCAAACTTTTGAAATTGAAGAAATCTGAGGAGTTTAACCTGTGACATCAGTGGAATTTCTCCAATTTCATCCAAAAAAAGAGTTCCCTTGTCCGCTAATTCAAATCGTCCGAGCTTCCGATGTGTTGCGCCGGTAAATGCTCCTTTCTCATGGCCGAACAACTCGCTTTCAAGTAGTGTCTGTGGATAGGCGGAACAATTCACAACAACAAAAGGTTTGTCTTTCCGATAACTATGCAAATGAACGGCTCTTGCTACAAGCTCTTTCCCGGAACCGCTCTCTCCATGAATCAGCACGGTTGCATCGGTAGGAGCTATATCCAAAATCAACTTATAGAGCTGCTGCATTTTATGATCTTTTCCGACAATACCTCCATAGCCTGAAAACATTTTGACCTTATTCTCCAGCTCATTCATTTTTTCGTTGTTCAGGGCAATTCTTCTTATAATGCCCGCAACCTGTGAAAGCATAAGATAGAGAAAGCGTAAATCTTTTCTGGAAAAAACAATATGCTCAGGGGCAAGCAAAATTACCACCCCAATAACCTCATTTTCCTTAATTATCGGAACAAGAGAGATCGACTCATAGCCGTCAAAACTTTTCAACCAGGGATATCCTCTGGCGCCAAGTTCATCAATATTCATGGGATGGCGCATCAATGAAATATTCGAAATAAGGCCTTCTCCATCTTCAATACTCAGCTCTTTGTACCCATTAACCTTAACAAATCCTTTTTTCTCTTTATTAAGAATAAGTGGGGCAATCTCTTCAAAAGAGAGTATGTTTTTGGTTTGGTCGATTATAAAATCAAACGCCTCTCCAAGGGATTTCTTTTCACTGGTCCTGCGGGTTATATCGCAAAGAGATTCCATTTCCTTGTACGATTTTTCAAGTTCTCCGGTCTTTTCTTTTACAGCTTTTTCAAGATTGTAGGTATAATTCTTGAGTCTTTTTTTGATTTTCAGTTTCTCTTCAGCGCGTTTTAATGCAACTGAAAGGGCTTCTTCGCTAATAGGTTTTGTGATAAAATCAGATGCATCAAGCTGTAATGATTTTACAGCAAGCTTCATGTCACCATCGCCTGTTATCACAATAACCTCTGTCTCCGGATTTATCTCTTTGATCCTTCTTAAAACACCTATGCCATCCGTTCCCGGCATTTTTATATCCGTCAAAACAATAGAAGGAGCTTCCTGTTCAAAAAGCTCAATTCCGCGCTTTCCGTTTTCCGCTGTTATAACATCATAACCCTCACCTCTAAGCGATATGCTCAGTAGTTTTCTGATGCCCGCTTCATCATCTATTAACAAGATTTTTAACATAACAATTCTTCAGGTTGCGCATCACTTTGATGTAACTCAAAATAGTTTGCTTTCGAAAATTAGAAATAAATTAAAAAATAATCTAAAATCATAAGCATTCACAAAACGTTGAAATTAGAAATTTCTATTTTCCAATTTCAAGTTTCAAGCCGTGAATGGCTACTTAAAATCATAAATATAAATGTAAATAATAAGCCAATATTTAGTGCATTGTCAATATAATAAGTGTTTAAGTGTTTAATTGAGCGCTGATTTTTGCCTTCTGTTTTGTTTACAAAAAATGGTTATCATGATATATACAAAATTTATATGATTTGTGAATCAATTCATAAGTATCTATAAATGTAAATAATCCACAAGAAGACGTTATTCTCTGATATATAAATATAGGGTGGAAAAAATGAACACTGAACGCGAAAAGATTGAATTTGATGTGCTGTTTGTTGGAGGGGGCCCAGCAAACCTTGCAGGCGCAATAAGATTGATGCAGATTGCAAGAAAAAAAAATATAAATCTTGAAGTTGCTCTCATTGAAAAAGGATCGGATATAGGATCAAATGCTTTGAGCGGAGCTGTTTTAAATCCCATTGCATTAAAAGAGCTTGTACCTGATTTTCTGCAAAGAGGCTGTCCAGTTGAAAAAACGGTAAGGGGTGACGAATTTTACTTCCTGACAAAGAATAAATATTATCATCTGCCTTTTATACCAAGATACATGCATAACAAAAATTTCTTTATTATCAGTCTATCTAAATTTGCAAAGTGGCTCGCCGGCATAGCAGAAGAACTTGGGGTAAACATATTCCCCGGTTTTGCCGGGAAAGAAATTCTTTATGCCTTAGATCAAAAAACAATAACCGGAGTTCGTACAGGTGATAAAGGGCTTGGAAAGGATGGAAATCTAAAGGGCAATTTTGAACCAGGAATAGATTTACTGGCTAAAGTTACTGTTTTGGGAGAAGGTTCAAAGGGAAATCTTATCAGAGATATTGAGAAAAAGCTTGATATATTTTCCGGGAAGATGCCGCAAATTTTTGAAACCGGAATCAAAGAAGTTATACAGTTTCCTGAAAAAAACTATTTCGCAAACAGCAAAGGCAACGATATTCATACTTTTGGTTATCCATTGGGTATTAATACACCTGGCGGCGGATTTATTTATGAAATGAAAGACAACAAGATTTCGATAGGTTATCTTACCGCACTATCATATAGCAATCCAATGCTTGATCCTTACGAAGAATTCATAAAATTCAAGCAACACCCTTTTATAGCAAACATTATTAA
>JAFDFV010000253.1 GCA_019309665.1 Deltaproteobacteria bacterium
AAAGAGCTGGTACTTTGATCATGAAACAAAAGTTTTACCTCAATATATTATGAGGTGACCTATCCCTCAACATTAATCAAGAGGGGGGGTACGCTTTTATAGCAAAGCCAGCCGGTAGTTTTTACCTTTCTCATAGTTTTTCGGTTATCGTTGCTCAGCCTCTCAGCTTTGCGTTCGGCTTACCAAATAATACGAAGTTAAAGTTTCGATAAAATGAAAATTCGTTATTATATTGATCCAGAGACTGAACAACCCCATATCTATAATCATGGAGTTAACGAATATGAAGTTGAAGATGTATTACGAAAGCCGGGTGAAGATCGTCCGGATCGTGAAGGATCTCGTGTATCCATAGGTCGGACAAAAAATGGTAGGTATCTTCGTGTCATTTATGTCCCAGATAAGGAAAAAATTAAAATGACAAGTCAAAGCAAATTCCCAACAGGATGGGATGAAAAGCGTGTGAAACGCGTACTCCAACATTATGAAAGCCAGTCAGAGGATGAAGCTGTTGCAGAGGATGAAGCAGCTTACGAAGATACTAATCAAACTTTTATGGAAATCCCTAATGAATTGATACCTGTTGTTCGTGAACTTATAGCGAAAAAGACTGAGTTGACTCCAAATGTTTGAGCAGAACGCCACGGCTGAAGAAAACACAGGGGTCGCGTCTTCATTCTTGACATATATCAGAAAATGAGCTATTAGTATCCGATATCACTGTTTCATAAAACAGGGTAATTAAATTTACAATAAAGGAACTGATGTGGCTCGTTTTCAAAAGCAAAGCTGACAGGGAAAAGTTTCTCGAATATCTTGAGTCAGCTACGCAAAGATATGATGCGGTAATTCACGCATACTGTCTGATGGATACCCATTATCACCTGCTGATTGAGACGCCTTCCGGCAACCTGTCGCAGATTATGCGGCATATCAACGGTGCATATACAACCTATTTTAATGTAAAACGCGCAAGATCAGGTCATTTATTTCAGGGGCGTTATAAGGCAATCCTTGTTGACATTGATGAATATGCGAAAGAGCTTTCACGCTACATACATCTTAACCCTGTCAGAGCGAAAATAGTAGAAACACCGGAGGAATATAACTGGTCAAGCTATAATTCCTATATCGGCAAGCAAAAGCCTGCCGGATGGCTATACAGAGATTTTATACTTGGTTATTTTGGCAAAAAGATTTCAACCGCCCAGAAAGAATATCAAAAATTCGTAACCGCACTTGTTAACACAAAATATGACAGCCCTCTGGATGAGGTGGTAAGTTCAACATTGCTGGGCAGCCCTGATTTCATAGCATTTATCAAAGATAAGTTTTTATCAGGTAAAAAGCCGGATAAAGAGATGCCTGCTTTAAAAAAACTGGTCCCAAAAGTATCCATGAAGGACATTTTTGATGAAGTGGAATCTGTTTTCAGGAAAGAAAAGGGCTTGTCAAGGAATGTAAAAATGTATCTTTGTCAGAAATATACGGGCAAGACATTAAAAGATATCAGCATCCATTTCGGCATTGGACAATCCGGCATATCCCAGGCGAGCAGGCGTGTGGCACAAAAAATCGAAAAAGATAAAAAGCTGAAAAGAAAGATCGATAAAATAGAAAAGGAAATAAATCCGTCAAAAATGAAGACGTGACACTTATGTTTGTTACATAATATTTAAAATTTTGAAGCAATTGCCCTATATCATTCTACCATTTTCTTTACAAATATCATTATTATGATAATATATTGTCAAAATTATGACAGGAGGAATTATGCCATTAATTAGACCTATATCTGATTTACGTAATCGGGCTATGGAAATATCTGAGCTTTGCCATAAAGAGGGCCAACCTGTGTTCATAACACGGAATGGGAAAGGTGATATGGTAGTTATGAGTTTGGCCCATTATGAGCGTCTTCAGTGCTTACTTGAATTGTATCAAAAACTTGGAGAAGCAGAGTCATTAGGTGCATCTGGTGAGCAGGGAATCACTCATGAAAAACTTATGAAGAAGCTAAAAGAAAAAATCAGATGAGTGGTCCATTTGAAATCCGGTATTTGTCTACAGCGGAAAATGATTTGGATAATATTTTTGATTACATTATGAAGGATAATCCATCTGCTGCTGTTTCCCTGCTCGAAAAGTTTGATTACTCAATTTCTCAATTGGCCATTAATCCGGAAATTGGGGTAGTTCCAAAAGATTATCGACTAAAAAAGCTGGGATATAAAATTCTGATAATTGGAAAATATCTTGTATTTTATGTGGTGAAAGCCAACACTGTTCAGATACGACGAATTATTCATGGTGCCAGGCAATACAGCTTTCTTCTTTAAATTTGAATTCCCCATAGAAAGAATGAAAGTCAAGATGTCCCCAATATGTCAAGAATGAAGACGCGACCCCTTTAGGTTTCCAGAATGAAGACGCGACCCCTTTAGGTTTCCTAAGACGCGGCCCCTTTAGGTTTCCTGCTTAGAACAAAAACACCCTGTGGAATATTCGATAACACTTGACACTGTAATCAATTAGAATTAATTAAGGTGTAATAGCTTAAAAAACACAGGTAAGTGCTTCAAGAGCCTTTTTAGGTTGAACGAAAGTCAAAAAGTAATTATAATAAAAAAGATTATAATGGTGCAATCATGAACCGAACAGATTTTTTATTTGCAAATCCATCATTTATAGGTGGCTTGGCATCCGTTTTGGATTTGGGTTCTTCTCTGGTGATATATAATGAATCGCTCAGCGTTGATGTTGCTGATGCCTTGGCACTGGAATCAGACTGGCGGATAACGGGTGAAGATATTAAATCTGCCATGGCGAGATGGGTAGAAGAAAATAGCATTCATGGTTAAAAAACAAAAGTCAAAAAAGCAAAACATCCCTTCTCAACCTACAAAACTATCGAATCAATCTCATATTCCCAATGGTGTTCAAGTCCATGGCGAGATACACAGTGGCCCATTACCTGCGCCTCAAGTCCTTCTGCAATACAACCAAATTGTTCCAGGCGCGGCGAACAGAATTATAGCTATGGCTGAACAGCAAGCAATCCACCGACAAAAATTGGAGCAAATCGTTATAAAATCCGGCACTAGGGATAGTCTGCTTGGCCTTATTTTCGGCCTGATCATTGGCCTTGCTACCGAGGCTGGAGCTGTGTTGTGTATATTGAATGGATACCAAGGCGGAGGTGCTACTTTGGGTATATCGGGTCTAGCGGGGCTCGTTGGTGTGTTTGTATACGGAAGCAGACAGCGCAGGCAAGAACGAGAGATGAAGATGGGATCGCAGCAAAAAAGCTGAACTTATCCTCTCCTAAACTCCTTGTCAAAAAATACACCCAAAGAAAGCTCTATAATATCGAAAATCATTAGCATATACCATAGGGATAGGAACTACCCATCGTTGAGCGCCCCTCCTACACCACCGGACATACGGATCACGTATCCGGCGATTCGGCTGGTCAAAACAGACACAAATGAACATAATGAACATATGGTCTGCCTGGCCTTGGGGAACGCAACGCTACCAGCATTTCAGCAACTGCTGCATAATACCGGTAAGAATACGCTCTTTGACAGCCATGACCATTTACCCAAACCATTCGGTTGGGGACCGTTCAGGCCTTCGCCGGGGGTGAGTCCTTCGTGGTGTTCACGGCTCGTTTCTCATGCGGCTACCGTGCCCTCTGCTGACTTCTTCCATGCGATCAGAACAGCTTACCCTGCCCTCAGCCATTTTCTGCCGCATGCGGCATCCCGTGGTAAACACACGTCTTTCAGCACGTAAGCGCCGAGTATACGGACATTGCTTATAATGGATAGAGGACTTCACCTTGTGTTGCAGGCTCACCCTTAAGACGTGTGCCGTGCCCGGCACACAACAAAGTGCTGCTCCCGACGCTTGTTCCTCGCGCCGGAGAGCACAAGCGAAGCGCGCAGTTAAAATTCAGGTTAGGAACGTGGACGAAATAACTTCCACAAGTAGGCGCATAGATTTGGGTCAAATTCGTTCGATCTCAGATCACAAAAGTTGATGGAATAGCGGGCTATTTTGATATTTTTGTGTAACATTTGATCTTTTCAAGATCGATAGTCAAAAAGGCCGAATATCTTGCCATATATTTTTCTAAATAGAAGTGGAACTGATAGGGTTAAACGGTTCGATAAGGCATGGAAAAATTCTTGCAAAGATGCTAAAATTAATTTAAGACACTTTCACGATTTCAGAAGAACTGCCATTAGAAATATGGTCCGCTCTGGAGTCCCCTAACGTGTAGCCATGATGATTTCAGGACATAAGACGAGATCAGTCTTTGACCGATATAATATTGTAAATGACACTGACCTCAAACTTGCTGCCAAACAGCAAGATAATTCCCTAAAATCCGTCGCGGGCACAATTCACCAAATCGACGAGAAAATTAAGGTAAATTGTGAGGCCTAACAAATTGTTTTTCTTACTAAATGCCCCCGTAGCTCAGTGGATAGAGCATTGGATTCCTAATCCATGTGCCGCAAGTTCGATCCTTGCCGGGGGCACCAATGATTTCAAAGAAACATCGCTTCAGCGGCGGCCGTTGGTGAAAGGGAGCACTGGGTGTAAATTATGAAAACCTATTTTGAATGTATTCCATGTCTTCTCCGACAAACTTTTGAGGCTGCCAGGCTTACAACTGATGATAAGGCGATCCACGAGCAAGTCATCCGTAAGGTATTGCGCGCTGCAAGCGAGATGAATCTGCAAGAATCTCCCCCGTTTATGGCACAACGTATCCACCGCCTGATTCGTCAGATGACAGGCGACAACGACCCGTACCATGACATCAAGGATCGTTTCAACCATTTCGCTTTAGAGCTTTATCCAGAGCTCAAAAAGCGGGTCGAGCGGTCTCGCACGCCATTGGATACGGCAATTCGCCTGGCGATTGCGGGTAATATCATCGATTCTGGTGTAAATCATCATATAAACGAGACTCTGGTTCACAATTCAATTGAGCATGCGTTAACAGCGCCGCTTGCAGGAGATCCGGAGCAATTTCGCAAAGCAGTATCAAAGGCGAATGATATTCTCTATCTGGCGGACAACGCCGGGGAAATTGTTTTTGACCGCTTGCTCATCGAGCAAACGCCGTCCGAAAAAATAACCCTTGTAGTGAAGGGAAGTCCTGTCATTAATGATGCTTGCCTTGCTGACGCCCAGACGACAGGCATAGCTGATCTTGTTGAAGTTATTGATAACGGTTCTGACGCACCTGGAACCATCCTGGATGAATGTTCGGAAGAATTTAAACGGCGGTTTGAAAATGCTGATCTGATCATAGCCAAGGGACAGGGAAACTACGAGACACTCAGTGATGTTAAAAAAGACATTTTTTTCATGCTCAAGGCAAAGTGTCCGGTCATCGCTCACCACATCGGCTGTGAAGTGGGAAGTCTGGTCTTCCTCGGAAGCGCCAGGGGCAAGGACTATGGTGGAAAAAAGATCTAATGAAAAAGGTGATCGTCTGTGAAGAATTCAGAAATACATACTGACGACAGGAAGAACAATACTCTTACCAAAGAAGCCAAACAGATTGAGCGGGTAGCTCTTTATGCGCTACTCATTAACTTTGTGCTCACAGGAATCAAATGCGTACTCGCATACTTTTCGGGCAGCCTGGCAGTTGCCGCAAGTGCAATCGACTCCGCAACTGATTCTGTCGCTTCTCTCACTATATTAGGCGGCCTAAAATTATCGACCCGCAAAAGTCCCACGTTTCCGTATGGATTGTACAAGATTGAAAATGTAATCTCGGTGATTATGGCGATATTCATCTTTTTTGCAGGATACGAAATCGTCCGCAACATTCTCTCACCAGGTGCAAAACCGCCGACTATTACGTTGGGGCTCATCGGCTGGTTATCAGCGGGAATATTGATCACGTTTTTGTTTGGACAGTATGCGATTTCTGCAGGCAAACGAACTAAATCGCCGACCCTGATTGCCGAGGGCCGCCATCGTCAGGTTGATGTGCTCTCTTCACTGGTGGTGGTGCTGGCGGTGGGACTTCACTATTTTGGATTGAATATAGATTTTTTTGGAATAACCATAGATCACATTGCAGCGGGACTGGTGCTTATTTTTATCGGCTATGCCGGATGGCAGATACTTTCCGATGGGATGCGCGTACTCCTCGATGCTTCCCTTGACCCTGAAACGCTGGAACAGATACGAAAAATTATCGAGTCACAACCAATGGTAACGGAGATTCGACGGCTGGCCGGCCGGAACGCGGGCCGTTACCGCTTCCTGGAAACAGAGGTGGTTTTGCGTACCGGCAATCTGAAAAAGGCCTATGCAATCAGTCAACATATCGAAGCGGACATCAGAAAACAGATACCCCTGGTAGAGCGGGTGGTGATTCACTATGAGCCCCAGGTGCGTGAACATCTGCGTATTGCAGTACCGCTTGCAGATACTCTGGGCCACGTCAGCGCTCATTTTGGAGAAGCGCCATATTTTGCGATGCTGCTCTTGCGTTTGGCTGACGGGAACATTGAACAGCAGAAGGTAGTAACCAATCCGCATACTAAGGTCCCTAAGGCCAAAGGAATTCGTGTGGCCGAGTGGCTGGTTGAGCATAAAGTTGACGTGGTGGTGGTAAAAGAGGATTTACATAAAAAAGGGCCGGCATACGTTTTCGCTGATGCCGGGGTAGAGTTACAAGTATCTGCGGCCGGCCGGCTGAGTGAAATGATTGACTTCTTTAGAAAGCAAGTGGTCGTCAGCGACCAGAGTTGACGAAAGGCGGTCTTCAGCCTAACCAGCCTGACTTTATTAAATTCCTGAACTTGTTTACGGCATCGAAAGTAAGGCTGAAGGCTTTTAGAGAAAAGACTCATAAAACCCAAGAATGGGTGCAATACAAAAAAGTAAGGAACGTGGACGAATTAACTTCCTCAAGTAGGCACACAGATTTGGGTCGAATTTGTTCGATCTCAGATCACAAAAGTTGAAGGAATAGCGAGCTATTTCAATATTTTTGTGATTTGAGACCGGACAAAGGCGGCCTGAAGCTGTGATGTTGAACCCATCTAATGTCGAACAAGGAATGTCGAATTACGAAGGAAGGTACTTAATAATTTAAAAAAACATCCACACTTCGACATTCAATATTCCCTGTTCGACATTCATTATTCAATTGGCGCTTCCTGGCACCGAAATGGTCACGTTTTGTTCTATGTCACTTTTTTGTATTGCACCCCCCAAGAATAGCATAGCTATTCAAGTATACTGTCCACAAATACGGATTTTGCGGGGGATATCAGTATCCTTCAGTCTTAAGCCTTCAGGCTAATAACCTGAGCAGTTACGAAAAGGATTTATATATGAAAATAGCGGTAAGCGGAAAAGGGGGTGTAGGAAAAACGACATTTGCTGCTCTTCTTATACGTATTCTAGATGAGGAAGGAAAGCATGTTCTGGCAATAGATGCAGATCCTGATGCAAACCTTGCAGCAGCTATAGGTATTGATGATTCTGATAAAATAGCTGCTATTTCTGAAATGAAGGAACTTATTTATGAAAGGACAGGAGCAAAACCAGGGGGAATGGGCGGCTTTTTTAAGCTTAATCCCAAAGTTGACGACCTCCCCGACACCTTATCCATAAAATTAAACAACATTAAGCTCATACGAATGGGAGGTATTAAAAAGGGCGGATCCGGATGTATATGCCCTGAGAGCACACTTCTTAAGGCACTTATAACACATATTGTTCTTCAAAGGAATGAGGTTGTGGTAATGGATATGGAGGCAGGAATCGAACATTTAGGAAGAGCTACCGCCAGGGCGGTAGATAAACTTATTGTAGTGGTAGAACCAGGGCGTCGAAGTATCGATACCGCAGAACGTATTAAAAAACTGGCATCAGAAATCGGGCTTACTAATATTAAGGTTGTTGGAAACAAGATACGCAACGATAAAGATAAAGAATTTCTAAAAAAACATCTTTCTGATTTCAAATTTATAGCTTTCCTGCCATATGATAACGCTTTAATTGAAGCAGACCTTAATGGAATATCGCCATTTAATACAAATTCGCCCGCAAAAGCAATTGTAAAAAAAATGGTAACTACTCTGGTTCACGGTTCACGGTTCACGGTTCAGGGATAGAGAGCTATGAAATCGGAATCGAATCTCTTTTTCATCAGTTTATCATCAGTTTAACCTTGAACCCCCGGAACTTTGAACCTGAACAGTGAACCTCGGAACCTGAAATAATGTATAGAAAAAGATATCCGGTTAGACATAAAAAAAAAGAGCATCAATTCAATAGAAGATCAAAATCACCAAAAATCAAGCCCGAAGCGGACACCAGATTAAAAAAGGTCTTCGCTTTAATAGGCGTGCCTGATAAAACAAAATTTAAACCTGACAAGTTCCAGCTCGAAGCGCTTTCTGCAATTAATAAAGCAGACTGCCTTGTTACCGCACCGACAGGGGCAGGTAAAACCTGGATAGCTGAACAGGCAATCTCTCTTATAGTAGAAAGAAGAGGAAGGTGCTGGTATGCATCTCCTTTAAAAGCTTTAACAAATTCAAAGTATAATGAATTTTCTAAAATCTTCGGCACGCGGAATGTCGGCATATTAACCGGTGACAGGAAAGAAAACCCTGATGCGCCAATCATTATTGGAACCACAGAGATTCTTCGTAACCAGTTGTATGATGCCATGCATTCAGGAGAAACATTATCCACAGACCTTGTGGTTCTTGATGAAGCTCATTTCATAGGCGATGAAGAAAGAGGGGTTGTATGGGAAGAAATAATGATTTATCTTCCTTCAAGGATTCCTCTCCTCCTTTTATCTGCCACAATCGGAAACGCAAAGCAGATAGCCAAATGGCTTTCATCAATACGCTCAAAAGAATGCATTGTTATTGAAGAAAATAAGAGGCCGGTGCCGCTTTGCCCCCTTTTTTTTCATCCTTCAGGGACTCTTCTTCCCCTGGTTTCGCAATCCAGCGTGAATAAAAAAAAGAAACTGTATAAAAAAGTTAACGATTATATTAGCAACAAATATTCCCAGCGCCTTGCTGCTCAAGGCAAACTGCCGCCTTTTGGGGATATCTTGAAGGTATTGAAAAAATATCGGCTACTACCCGCAATATTTTTTCTGAAATCACGGGCAGACTGTGACAATGCGCTTGATATGTGCATGAAAAATATTCTGCACGATCAGCACAGAAAAGCAGCAATTATCCAAAAAATTAATGAACTTGCTGAACTAAGTCCCCACATTACCAAGCATCGCCAGTTAAGGCATCTTGAAAACCTTTCAGTAGGAGCCCATCATAGCGGGCAGTTGCCTGCCTGGAAACTTGTTATCGAGGCACTTATGAATGACGGACTTCTTGATGCTGTTTTTGCGACGTCAACCATGGCTGCAGGAGTAAACTTCCCCGCCAGAACAGTTGTTTTCTTGAATTCAGACAGGTTTAACGGCATTGAATTTGTACCACTGAGTTCTACTGAATTCCATCAAATGACAGGAAGGGCAGGCAGAAGAGGCATGGATAATATTGGGTTTGCAACAGTACTTCCTGGAAAATTTATGGACATAAGGCTAATTGCAAAGCTTATATCTTCACCTCCTTCAGATGTATTAAGCCAAATTAGAATTAACTTTTCAATGGCCCTTAATCTCCTGTTGTCATACTCTCCCGACCAAATTAAAGATCTGCTTAAAAAATCTTTTTCCACATATTTAATCATGAAAGACAAAAAATCAGCCGGAAGATTTATAGAAAACAGCTATAATTATCTATCTAAGGATTTTCTTCGCCATCTCAATTTTTTAAAAAAAACAGGTTACGTAAAAAACAACGGAGAGCCGACTAAAGACGGAAAATGGGCTTCGAAGTTAAGAGTTGATCAACCTCTATTAATTGCTGAGGGTTTCAGGCTGGGAGTTTTCGCAAAATCAGATCCTGCGATCCTTGCTGCCATGATAGCATCATTTGTAGATGAAAGAAAAACAGAAGATAGAATTGATAAGGAATTTATGCCAAAAAGTCTTTTGTCAGTTTTTCTTAAAGTAACAAAGGCGCTCAGGCCATTTTCCAGGCTTATGGTATCAAAAGGATTTGAGGTCAGACCCCTATTTTTAAGCCCTGCCGTCACTATCTATGCATGGGCAACAGGGCGACCCTGGGAAAAAGTTGTTTCAGTTGCCGAAATAGCAGAAGGAGATCTTGCCATGCTGATACTCAGGACTGCTGACAACCTCAGGCATATAATGGCGCTCGAACAATTTTTCCCTGAAGCTGCTGAAACTGCAAGAAAATCTATCAGGCTCATTGTTAAGGAGCCTGTAGCCTTCAGTCTAAACACCTGAGTAGTTAGGAACGTGGTCGAAATAACTTACTCAACTATGCATCACAGCTTCAGGCCACCTTTGCCCGATCTCAAATCACAAAAATATCAAAATAGCCCGCTATTCCATCAACTTTTGTGATCTGAGATCGAACAAATTTGACCCAAATCTATGCGCCTACTTGCATGTTTTATAATATTTATCTCAATTCTTGAGGCAAAAATAGCATATTGCGGTTGAAAATTTTTCGCCGGACTTTTACGACGCCATCAAATTTTGTCTTGATTTTTTATACAGAAATTGTAAATTAGAAAAAATTTACGCTATATCCGATTATTTTATGAAATTATTCTTCTTTTTAGAAAATGAATAAACTTATAATAAGCTCTTGCAACCATAGCTCAAAAAGAATTCCAGGTCTTTGGATTATTCTCGTAACATGCATCTCTCTGTTCGGTCTATGGCTCTCTGTCCAATGCTCTGCGGCCGGGCAAACGACCGACATCGTGCATGAATCTGCGTCCACTGATCCATCGAAACAATCCGTCTCAGATACCGAAGCGGATCAATCAAAGCCTAAAAAAATCACCTGCCTTTCCATTATCTGGGAAGATTATCAGGGCAAGAAGTTATCTTATCCGTCTAAGTTGTTCGTCGATTCTGTAAAGAAGGAAATCTATATTACAGATTCCGGGAACGGCAGAATATTGGTATATACCTACGATTTTTATCCGCTCCTTTGTATTGACAAATTAGATGGCATCGAATCCCCTATCGGACTGGCCGTTGATCCGGAGGGATATCTTTTTGTTGCCCAGTCAGCAGGGTCAAAACAGAAGATAGCAAGGATATCGGTATTAAGCCCTTCATTAAAGTGGAAGAAAGATATTTTTTTTGAGGGGGTTGAAGGCTTGGACAGTTTTAACCCAAAGAACATTGCCATAAACAAGGCCGGTCGGCTTTACGTGGCCGGCAGCAATTTTTGCGGTGTTGTAGTTTTGAATAAGGACGGAACGTTTTCCCATCTCCTGAGCCCTGTTGACAGCCTGGGAACAGGCGAAGAACAAAAAGCCACGATATGCGATGCAGAGATAAACAGCTCCGGCAGGATATACCTTTTGAGTGAAGACATGGGTCGTATTTATGTCTATGATGACAAAGAGAACTTCTTGTTTAAGTTCGGCATAAAAGGTGGAAGCTCCGGCAAGTTGAGCCGTCCCAGGGGATTGGCTGTGGATGACCTCAGCAAAAGGATCTATGTGATCGACTACATGCGCCATACTGCAAATGCCTATTCAGAAGACGGGCGTTTTTTGTTTGAGTTTGGCGGCAGAGGCTGGGGGAAAGGATGGCTTCAGTACCCGTGCGATATTGCCGTGGATACCTCTGGAAATGTGCTGATCGCAGACACTTTTAACCAGCGCGTGCAGGTCCTTAAAATAGAAACGCTTTAACCTAAGTTGAGCGATTTAGGTTTAATCCAGGAAATGTTATGAGTAAAACAATTGTGGTAAAGCCATTGAAATTTCGTTTGATAATGCTTGTGCTGGCTGCGGTTTCTATCCAGGCGTGCATTTTCGAACCCACCTCAATGGACCTCCAATTAGCAAATAAGGGGCAGGTCTTTTTCTATCTTTCGTGTCCCCAGAAACCTACATTTGATATCTCCTTTTCTATTTCGGGCATGAGCCTCATGAACAAGGAGGGAGAGTGGATCGATGTGGCTGTGGATAAGCGCATTCATTCTGCCGGGCTCGCACAAAATCAGATCAAATTGCAGGAATTTTATCTTCCTGCCGGAAAATATGAACGGATAAAATGGACTATTTCTGAGACAAACCTGAAAAAGGATGGAAAAATCTTCAGCCTGGCCACTCCTCAGCCAGGTGGAAACCATTTCTTCGATATGGAGTTTTCTGTATTTTCCGGGGAGAGTTTCGCCATTTTTGCAGACTGGAATCCGGAAGAGTCTGTTTTTGATAAATATCTTTTCAAGCCAAAGATGACCTTACGGAAACAGGGCATAGAGATTAAAAATATTTTACTCTATGTCACGAACTCAGACTCTAACTGCGTTACCGTTATCGACAGACAGCATGACAGGGTGGTGGCAGCCATCGCGGTAAATCAATCGCCTATGGGAATTGTGGCAAGCCCGGATGGGAACAAGATATATGTAGCCAATTCCGGCTCTAACAACATTTCAGTTATTGATACCGGTTTAAACAGGGTAATCAACACAATTGGCAATTTTGGATATAGCCCTGCCGAACTCGCCCTGTCCGGAGATGGACTGACACTCTATGCAACTAACCCGAATTCAAACAATATCTCTGTTATAGATACTCTTTCCAATATAGTAACCGGTTGGATATATGTGGGAAACGACCCTGCGGACATCGTAGTCGATCAAGACAGATGCAAGGTCTATGTGGTAAATAAAGCGTCAAATTCCGTGTCGATTGTCAACGTGAACACCAGCGCTGTGGAAAATACAGTACCAGTCGGGTTTAATCCCACCGGCGTGGCCATTCACCAGGATAAACTATATGTGACCAATGCAGATTCAAACAGTATCTCTGTGATAGACATCCCGTCGTATTTGGTTACAAAAACGATATCTCTGAGTCAAAAACCCATGTGGCTTGTGTCCGGCCTGTCCAAGCGGATCTACGTATCCTGCGCCGACAACGAAGTTTCCTTCATATATCCCTCTATGGACATGACTACCAGGAATATATCGGTTGGTGACCTCCCTTCACAGATGGCCGTCGATTCATTTAGAAAAAAACTTTATGTGGTCAATACAATGTCAGAGGATCTATCCGTCATAGATCTTGCAACAAAACGAGTGAAAACAGTCATTCAGGTTGGGAGAAGGCCGCATGGAATTGCCCTGATTGAGGAGTAGATCTGGGCATTTGATGATTTACGGACTTTACAATTGCGGTAGAGCACGAATTAACGAATTAACGAATTAACGAATCTATGAAATTCTGGGTTGTTATTTTTTTGCTGACACTGGTCTGCTTTCGGGGAATTTGTACTGGAGATGATATCAGTGGCTCGGCAGATCTTACTTATCTCTCAACCGAAACAAAGACCAGTGAAGAAGAAGAAACCACCTGGGGCTTTACCCAAAACTATAATCTTCGGGTAACCAAGGACTTCACTCCTAAAGTCAACTTTGCCGCTAATCTTGGTATTAATGTAAACGAGACAAACGATACCAAAACAACCCTCCTGACACCGGATATAAGGCTCAATCTAAGAAATGAATATTTTGATGCTGATACAGGCTATCGAATCACAGAAAAAGGCCTTGATATCCTGACCATGATCTCAGACGAAGACCGCTTAACGACCGAATCGTGGAATATAAATTTTTCCACTAAGTCCGATAACTATCCCAAAGTGCGACTCCGTTACAATGAAAACATAAACTACGACCATCTGGCAGTACGCAAGACAGATAGCAAAACTACTAATTTCTCCGGAAGAGCTGACTATACATATCGATTTTTGAATTTTAACTACGAGTATAGAAACAATGTTTTGGACAACTACGTTACAGAAACCATCACAGATACCGATACCCATTATGGAAGAGTCGATTTCAGAAAATCATTTTGGAAAAACAGGATTACAACATCAGGAAGCTATTCAATCACAAGCACAAACACGGAAACCGAAACAGGGGGGCAGGATGTCAAATCTGCCGTAAAAAATACGGCGTATGAGGGATTGTACGTGCAAGATACTAC
>JAFDFV010000254.1 GCA_019309665.1 Deltaproteobacteria bacterium
TCTAACACCTGATCAGTATAAAGATCTCAGTAAAAAAATTATTTATGCAGTTGACACGAGATACAGAATTATTCCGCTTAATTCCTTAAAGCATCCTAAATATCACTTAAAAGCTCCCATCTACGTTACTCTGGAATTTGAAGAAGATAAAGTGATTGCGAGTTTTGATGATATAGAGGCTTTTTCTTATGCAGATACCACTTCTGAAGCCATAAACTTGCTTTCCGACGAAATTATTCAGATTTTTGAGGATTTGCTGGAAGATAAAGAGAATCTTGGCAGTCTGCCTCGAAAGTGGTTGCAATATCTGGAGGAAATCATCGAATGCATGTCCTTCTCTTCTCAATGAGAGAGAAGGAAAAATGAGATTAGTTAAAATAAAATGGCAAAAAGACCTAAAAAACAAAAAGCGATTAAAAGACTGAACTTGTCCGACCACACTCTGGATATAAATATCCGAAAATGCAATTATAACAAATTCAGTTTTTCTGATATAGAGGACTATGTCCGCGAGCTGGTTGGATCGCGCGACTACCAGTATGATGCCATAAAACAGATCATGATTTATCTATGGGGCGGCAGTTACAAAAGCATCGCTGAACTTGGAAGAGAAAATTATAAACAGAAATTGCAGATTCAGCAGCGCTTTGGGACCGAAGAAAATTTCCTTCGCCAACTACCACTCCCTGACCGCTTGTCCGGTGTTGTTCACATGGCCACCGGCACAGGAAAATCTTATGTAATCTTTGCCATTGCCTGGCTTTCCCTTATCATGGGGCTTACAAAACGGGTGCTTGTACTTGGCCCGGCCTCAACAATTATCGAACAGGGCCTGCGCGAAAAATTCAAGGAACTGATAAACAAAAGAGAATTCAACAGCAAGCTTCCGCAAAGATACCGGGGAAAGGCCATTAACCTGCTCACAGACAACGACCCAATAGAAGACGATTCTATTGTCATTGAAAACATCAACTCAGTTTACACATTTGGCGGGATCACCGACACCTTGTTCAAAAATATCGACGAAGTCCTTGTCCTTGGAGATGAAATCCATCATGCCTATTCACATCTGAAATATGCAGACAACAGTCTTGTGCTTGATAGAGAAGCAGGGCAGGAAGGCAGGGGAGAAACAAGAGACGAACGGCTATGGATGAAGTTTTTACGTGAAAACACCAAAATTACCAGGCACATCGGTTTTACCGGCACCCCCTATAATCAGAACGAATATTTCGCAGATATTATTTTCAACTATTCCATCAAGGATGCAACCGAACAAAAATATATCAAGAAGATCAATTCGATTATCCGTACCAAGACCAATGAAGGTGATGACCGCCTCACTGTTGATCAGCGGTTTGAGATGGTGCTGAAAAATCATCTGGAAAATAGTGAAAAGTACGCATACAAAAACACTTCAGGAGAAAGAAGAGTTAAACCTATAACAATTTTTATTTGCCCGAATATAAAAAATGCTCAAAGAAGGTATGATGAGTTTGTTACGTTTCTGTCCGGATATGAGAAAAAGTATCATGGCGCGCAGGGAACTAATTCTGAGATCATGGAGATGCAGCGCAAAAAAGTGATTTGCGTTATAAGCAAGGTTTCCAAATCAGAGTACAAACAGGAGCTTGATAATATCGAAGAAACAGACCCGAAAAAGATCGGCGGAAGCGTGGAGTTTATTTTTGCAGTCAATAAACTTTCAGAAGGCTGGGACGTGGACAATGTATTTCAGATTGTTCCAATGGAAGAGAAGGTCTTTAATTCCAAACTGCTTATTTCACAGGTGCTTGGCAGGGGTATGCGCATACCACGAAAAGTTCCCAATGCGCACATTCAGCAAAACTATCCTGTTCTCACTGTTACAAATCACGACAAATTCGCCGATCATATCAGAGAGCTGGTTGACTCGGTTACTGAAAGCGACATGTATCTTACCTCTTTGCCTTTGACTGATCGGGAACAAGGGAGAGGCACGCATAATTTTACCCTGTTTAACCTCAATTACATCCCAAACATACGTTTTGAAAAGGCTGACCGTGTAGATCAGGGGCCGCCTGGGAAACTCGCATTAACACCATTTGAAGAAAAACTCGGCGTCAAAGTCATAAGGACTAAAGACGAAAAGCGGTATGAGCTGGCAAGAAATTTTTATACAATTGATCAGATTGTTTACGATATTTTTAACCGTTTTAAATATAGAACGTTTGAGGCATTGCATTTTGATTTTGGCAGCGTGGTCGTAGATGGCCATTATCCTGAAGAGGATGAAATCATGCAGGTTATTCTTGACGCCATGAAACAGGCCGGAATCAAAGGGGATAAGCTTTCGGAAGATAACAGAAAACAGATCGATAATTATTTTAACCAGTTCCTGCCACGGGGAAAAAAGAAGCGGGTTTTTGAAAATATTTCAGGGGATTTGATCCCGGTTGATACTGCCGAAAAAATGGACAGAACCGGCATCCGGGTGAGTGAGCTTGAAAGAGACAGAACTGCATTCTTAAGCGAAGATTATGAAACCGAAGTTGGAGAAGCAAACAAATTTGTACTGGAATACATTAACGAATTGAGAGGACGCCCAGAAGATAAACAACAGCTTGCCCTTTTTAAACCAGAAGATTTTGTAGAGCGCAAAGATGAAATCATCCGGACATTTGTAAAGGCAGATACAAGACCGCCCTATGTGGTAAATACATCAAAACTGAAAAGTCCGCAAAATATCGTTCTGGTCTCCCATTCACCTGAGAAAGAGTTTGTTTTTCAACTGATAGACAATTCTGATTACATTGATTCATGGGTAAAATCGCCCGACAAAAATTTCTACTCCATTGATTATGAATACTGGAAAGGCGGGAAAGACAGGGTCAGACGAAGTTTTAATCCTGATTTTTTCATAAAGATTGATCTTGATGAGTACATTTCAAGGCTTGAAAGCAAAGGAAAGCAGAATTATCTTGAAAACCTGAAAAAGCTCCAGGATGAAGGAATAGAAACCATCATCAAGGTAGTGGAGATCAAATCTGATGAAGAACGGGATGAAGCAACCCCGAAAAAAGAGGAGTATGCAAAGGCTCACTTTGAACAGGTGAACGAAAAATTGAGCACATTAAACCTGGCAGACCTTGAGAGCAAATATCGGTCAGATGCGAAACAGTATTACACTTTCGATTTGCTCACACCCCATCATTTCCCGGGCTGGATTGCAGATTTGAAAAAACGAAATAACTTTCCCAAGTAGGAACACATATCTGGGTCGAATTTGTTCGAACTCAGATCACAAAAGTTGATGGAATAGCGAGCTATTTCAATTTTAATCCTAAACTATTAAAATTATAATACAATGATTCATTTGGAAAACTTTTATGAATAGGATCATGAATACTATTCTGGAAGTTAAAGATTTAACCATGGACTTTGGCGGTCTGCGGGCTCTGGATCACCTTGATCTGAATATGGTTGAAGGAGAGATAGCAGCCATTATTGGCCCGAACGGGGCAGGCAAAACAACTTTTTTTAACTGTATAACCGGAATATGCAATCCAACTGAAGGAGAAATACTGATTTCACCTCCAGGAAAAAAACGTAAGAAAATAAATGGGTTAAAACCAAATCGTATTACGAAAAAAGGCATGGCCCGTACTTTTCAAAATATCCGCCTATTTTCTAATATGACTGTTCTTGAGAATGTTATGATTGGA
>JAFDFV010000255.1 GCA_019309665.1 Deltaproteobacteria bacterium
CCTGCGCTTTTCGCAAACCTTGCTGCATCAAGATCTTAGCACATTTCTTCGCAAAAAATCGCTTAACTTAGGAACGTGGACGAAATAACTTCCCCAAGTAGGCGCACAGATTTGGGTCGAATTTGTTTGATCTCAGATCACAAAAGTTGATGGAATAGCGAGCTATTTCAATATTTTTGGGATTTGAGATCGGACAAAGGCGGCCTGAAGCTGTGATGCATAGTTGGGGAGGTTATTTCGTCCACGTTCCTTAGGTATCACTTATGAAAAAACACTGGCAAATACTTCAACCGGATATCGGTTCTGTAAGAAAAATCAGTAGCGCTCTTAAATGTAATCCAATCATAGCAAGCATTCTAATTAATCGAAACATTGTTTCTGTTGAGGATGCCTTTGATTTTCTTAATCCCTCTTTTAACAATATGCGCTCTCCGTTTTCAATAAAAGGAATAAATACTGCTGTCAGCCGTATTTATTCCGCAATAATCAATAATGAAAAAATTTTAATCTTCGGGGATTATGATGTCGACGGAATAACAGCTACAACTATCCTTTTAGAATTCTTCAGTTACATAGGAACAAATGCATATTACTATATCCCGCACCGGATAAAAGAAGGATACGGTCTGCAAAAAAACCATATTACAGATTATGCGCTGCCAAAAGAAATAAACCTTATAATAACTGTGGACTGCGGGTCCAGCAGTTATGATGCTGTGAAAGCTGCACAAGATATTGGAATAGATGTAATTATAACCGATCATCACAGAATATCGGACAGACCGCCTCATGCATTTGCTGTTGTAAACCCAAAACGCACCGATTGCACCTCAGGTCTTGATAACCTCGCAGGAGTTGGTGTGGCCTTTTATCTTCTGATCTGCCTCAGAAAACACCTGCGTGACAACAGCTTCTGGCGTAACTTGCCGGAGCCCAATTTAAAAAATCTTTGCGATCTTGTAGCCCTTGGAACCATTGCTGATATGGTTCCTCTTGTTGATGAAAACCGGATATTAGTTAATGCGGGACTTGAAAAAATCTACACAGGTGAACGTAATGGGATGAAAGCATTGATCGAAGAATGCAAATTAAAAGGCCCATTAACAGATACGGATGATATTGCTTTCAAAGTGGCGCCAAGGTTAAATGCACCGGGCAGAATAGACCATGCAAAAACCGCAGTTGAACTTTTAACTGCAAAACACCTTGACATGGCGAGACAAATTGCTCAAACACTCAACAAACTGAATATCCAAAGACAGGTTATTGAAAAAGAACTAACTGATAATATCCTGTTATATTTAAATAAAAATCCTCATCTGCTACAAAAGAAAACGCTCGTATTATCTAATCAAGGATGGCACGAAGGGATTCTTGGGATCGTTGCGTCAAGGCTTGCAAAAAAATTTTTCCGGCCTGTTGTGCTTATTTCAACAAAAGATGGTATTGGCAAAGGTTCTGCGAGAAGTGTGCCTGGATTTGACCTGTATGACGGGCTTATGAATTGTGCAAGTGATCTTGAAAATTTTGGCGGGCATTCAATGGCTGCGGGCTTAAAAATAAAAAATGAAAATATAACTCTATTTCAAGAAAATTTTGAAAAAAATGCAAATAAACAAACAATAAATCCTGTGCCGGTAATTACAATTGATTATGAACTTAATTTCGATGACATTTCAGACACGCTGATTAACGATCTTGAAGCCTTAAAGCCCTTTGGAGCAGGAAACCATGAACCTCTTTTTACGGCTAAAAACATTAAAGTTTTATCTTCTAAAATTGTTGGTGAAAACCATAGAAACATGCTTTTAAAGCAGAACTCATCCAGCAAAGGAAAGGGCTTTAATGCAATTCATTTCAACATTGATAAAAGCAAACCATTAAATAACGGATTTGACAAAATCGCATTCAGACTGCGCTGGAACCACTGGAATGGAACAAAAAAAGCACAAATTATTATTGAAGAAACGTAACTGCTCAGGTTCACAGTTCCAGCAACCAACCCTGAACCTGACAACCTTTGCAATATTTTCCTTGCAATCCATTGTACATACAATTATCATGCCTTGCAAAAAAAAATTAAATAAACAGCGGGCGTTCAGTGTTGGATTCCCTTCGTTAACCTTCACTAACCCTGAACCTTGAACCGTTACAACAACTATAGGTGATAATCCATGGCTAAAATATTCAGGCCTAGCAATCGTGAATCAAGTATTTTATCTAAAATAGAATCTTCAAAGGAATATGCTAAAAGACGGGCAATAAACAGCGTAAAAGAATGTATCGAACCGCTCTCGAATGCTATTGCCATGAAGCTTATTGAAAACGATATCATTGAAACAACCAATAAAAACGGATTGGAAGAACAGATTAATAAATGCCTCGAAAAGTTAAGCCATTCTGATGAGTTTGATATTGACTACCAAATTGCACCAGTTAGAAATATTATTCCAAATCCACATATCGTAAGTATTTATGTTACCTCTTTTGTCATAGAAAAACTAATAAATCACAAAGATGTTATTGATATATTCGGTTCTGATGAAGATATATATCATTGTATAAACCAGCAAGTTATAAAATTCCTGCCTTAACAATGCGCCCATCATTTCATCCAAGGCTAATCAACGGACCTTTCGATGATCCTGGAATATTTATCCCTTTTTTATTTGAAAAACGAGCCCTGATTTTCGATTTAGGCGATATTTATTCTCTTTCAACAAAAGATATTCTTAAGATAAGCCATATTTTTGTCACACATACACATATGGATCACTTTGTGGGTTTTGATAGAGTGCTTCGGCTTTTCCTTGGCCGCGAAAAAAACTTATATCTGTATGGTCCTGAGGGTTTTATGAAGAATGTTGAAGGAAAACTGGCAGGCTATTCATGGAACCTTGTAGGAAATTTCAGCAACAGCTTCTCTTTAAACGTTACCGAGGTGCATCCTGAGCACCTGATTTCCAGAGAGTATGTTTGTCAAAACAGATTTATCCCTGATAGAGAGGATGTAAAAGTATCCTTTAACTCCATCCTTTTAAAGGAACCGGCCATGTCCGTTTCTGCTGTAATCCTGGACCACAGCATACCATGCCTGGGATTTTCAATCAAAGAACGATTTCACGTTAATATAATTAAAGACAAAGTTATTGCCCTTGGACTTGAAATAGGCCCCTGGCTAAAAGACTTCAAACAAGCATTATTCAACCACCAGGATACTTATTCCGAATTCAAGGTAAGATACGGAAAAGATAATAAAGAAAAGAAATTTATTCTCGGCAATCTATCAAAACAAATCGCCCTTATTACTCCCGGGCAAAAAATTACATATATTGCAGATGTGGTTTACAGTAAATCCAACAAAGAAAAAATAATAGGGCTTGCAAAAAATTCGGATCATCTTTTTATAGAAGCGGCGTTTCTTGAAAATGACAGAGACATGGCTGAAAAAAAATATCACCTTACTGCTCGTCAGGCCGGCAAATTAGCAGGCAAAGCCAATATTAAACAATACACTCTTTTCCACTTCTCACCAAGATATACAGGAAAAGAATATCTATTAATAGAAGAAGCACTGACCGCATTTAAAAAGGAACGGGGACGAAATAACTTCCCCAAGTAGGCGCATAGATTTGGGTCAAATTTGTTCGATCTCAAATCACAAAAGTTGATGGAATAGCAGGCTATTTTGATATTTTTGTGAT
>JAFDFV010000256.1 GCA_019309665.1 Deltaproteobacteria bacterium
CAAACAAGTTTAAGGCTATTTATGTTCTTCAAATATGCCCTGGCTTTCTCAGGATTATAATTCAAAACCTCCTTTGATGAAGTGAGTTTTTTGAAAAGCGCCGGTGGATATAAACTCTTGGTAATGTTTCCCTGTTCTGACAGAATTTTCTGAAGTTCTTTGCGATTTAAGGCATAGTTAATTGCTTTGCGTACATTGGCATCTTTTACTCTTTCAAGATTATAGAGATAAAAATTAAGTTGGGGATTTTCTCTTGTTTCTGTTTTATAACTAAATGGCATGTCCATTGTTTCAAGTTGCTTTAATAAAGGGAAGCTAAGTTCTAAAAAATCACTTTTCTTATTTTTGAACATCAAGAGCGCTAAATTATCATCTGTGGTCAGATGGATAACGATATTATCAACACGGGGTAATTGTTGTCCCGTCGATCTTTCCCAGTAATCTTTATTTTTGACCAAAGCTATCTCTTTGTCAGGTTCATATCCTTTCAGTATAAATGGGCCTGTACCTGCGGGATGTTGTTTGAATTTCTCTCCGTAGTGCTCGATTGCCGCTTTTTTGACAATACTTGCATAAGAGAGTGTAAGCAAATCAGGAAAAGAGAGATCTTCTTTCTCAAGAACAAAATCGATTGTATAGTTGTCCACAACTCTGACCCCTTCAAGGCTGTTAGTTTTTCCTTCTCTATATTTTTGTGCGCCTGATATATTTGTAAAATACGATACCCCCAGTGACGTTGAAGCCTTGTTCAGTAATCGTTCAAAGGTATATTTTACATCGGTTGCGGCAAACATTTTTTCCGATTTATTGGCAAAGCAAGGATCATCTGCAAAATAAACATTTTTTCTTAAATAAAAACGCCATGTTTTAGGATCTATGCTTTCCCATTTTTCAGCCAGTGACGGAACAGGTCTGCCGTTAAGATCTATGTCAACCAGAGTATTATACAGTTGTTTTACTATCTGTATATGCCCGGCATGGTAAGCATCTAAAGGGTCAAAAGAGTTTATCTGCGCTTGTTGAAGCCGCAGGATATCGTTAAGAACGATTTCGCTTTTTGGCTTCTGTGAATCTTGGCAGGCGAACAAAAATATTGACCCCACAACAATGATTGCTATTAATGCTATCCACCTCTTTTTTTTCATCTCTTACCTCTTCAATTTAGCATTTTTCCTTATTATACAAATGACATCTTACTTTACGCTCATTCCCGATAACTTCCGGTCGTGTATTTAAACAAATATCTCCAATAAATTCTTGGCATCTTGAAGCAAACGGACATCCTTCAGGCAAAACCCTTGGAGAAGATGGTTCGCCCTTTAGAATTATTTTGTCCCTTCCGGATAACGGAATCGAAGAAAGCAGCGCTTTTGTGTAAGGATGCAAGGCATTGTCAAATATTTCTCTTGTGTCGCCTTCTTCCATTAGCATGCCCTGGTACATAATTAATATTCTATCAGCAATTTCGTAAACAAGTCCAAGATTATGCGTAACAAAAATAATCCCCATATTCTTTTCTTTCTTCACCTTTTCAAACAATTGCAGTACTTGATCTTGAACAGTAACATCAAGCGAACCGGTTGGTTCATCAGCAATTAAGACATCGGGTTTGCAGGATAGTGCTATTGCAATCATAATTCTCTGATTAATTCCGCCGCTTTGTTGATGAGGGTATTCGTTGAATTTTTCCAAAGGCGATGGTATCTCCATATCCTTCAATAAACCGATTGCGGCATCTTTTGCTTCTTCTTTAGTAACTTGCTGATGATACCGGATAACTTCAACCATTTGCGTGCCGATTCTAACTACCGGATTTAAAGAGGATGCAGGATTTTGGAAAATCATCGAAATCCTTCTGCCTCTTATTTTTCGCAATTCAGATTGGTTTAACTTCAATATATCCTGCTCATTAAAAAGAATCTCTCCTTTTACCTGAGCCGCTCTATTAAGCCTCAAAACAGCCCGGCATGTTACTGTCTTCCCACACCCGGATTCGCCTATAATACTTAAGGTTTCTCCATTATTTAATATAAAAGACAGGCCATTAACAGCATAAACTGTACTTTTCCCATTTGAAAATTTCACAGAGAGGTTCTTGATGCTCAACATCATTTTTATTCCTTAAAGGAGGGAACCCTGGAACCTTAACGCTGGTGAAAGGTTGATATATAGCCTCATTTGGCAATACGTTATCGACCCATTCCAGCTTTCATGAATTTCTGTCTCGAGTTTTAAGTTATTAAAACTCTTTATAATAACTGCAAGTTTATGTCAAAGATTTTGATACCTTTTCGTTCAACGACAAGCTAAACAGGAGGGCTATGATATTTATCTCGGATAATTATATTAATGAAGCGCCCAACTTTGTTTTGTGGAGGTTTTGTCTCAGGGATATCTGGGACGAGGGATATCGGGGCACTTTGTCACTTTATTTTGGCTACTTTCAGCTTGTTACAGCTCCGCCCTTGAGTTACATGACCAGTTATTATGTAATTATCTGTTTTTATAAGAGGTTTAAACAAAAAAGCAACGCCTATTACTCAAAAAAAAAGCTAAAGGGATAAAGCCTCTGTTATATTGCGTACAAGTTCAAATGCCTCGTTTAAATTGAAACCGTCGAAATCTGATGGACGTAATACCGGCTTTAGTTGACCTTCCAGTTGTCGATTGAGTTCTTGCTTCCGCTCCTCAGAAAGATCAATGGGCTCATTGCCTGGCACATCGATTTTTGCCTTCACCATACTGAGGAAGTCAGGGCTTTGGGTATTTAGCCCTCTCTTGCGGATAGCATAAAACACGTCGAAAAAGTCTCGGATCGCCGGCTCTTTTCTTGTAATTGCTGCACGGATTTTTTCCGCATATGCCTCCTGCAGCGTCATTGCACCAACCTTGAAAGGGGGAAGCAGGGGCTGGCCGCTAAACGGGTTCATGACGATTGTACGTGCAAATCTGGACTCCGATGGGCGTAACAGGGGTTCACGTATGCCGACTTCGATTTTGATCTTCTCCTTTTTTTCAACAATTACCGAATGATATTCCAGAGAGCTAATATATTGGCGACACGCATTATGGCCTTTGAACGCATCAGAAATCGTCACTCCGGGAACTGCAGCCGGCAGTTTTTCAAACATATTTTTGACCGGTTCCATGTTGGCACTTCTCTGAGTTCGGGTTGTGTCTGCAGTAACTGGAATGATTAAGTCCAGGTCCTCACTTAATCGATAGAAGTCTACATGGACTTTAGAAAGGCATGTCCCTCCTTTGAACACAAGCGACGCTTCGTTACTGAAGAAGTACTGAAGGACCAATGAACAGTAATAATCTTTTTCGATCAAAGTCGATGTAAAACCCTTATCGGCTTCAGAGTACGATAGCGCCTCCCGGAATATGTCAGGATCGGCATCGTGGGGATATTTTAACTGCGCATTAGTCATTCACTATGACCCCCCACTTTCGATTTACCCTTCCCTTGGCTGGCTTGACTGGAATCCATGGTATTAGGGACCGGGAATTGCTAAGCTGACGCTGGAGTCGCTTTATGATTTCCGAAGGTTGGGACAAGGTATCCAACAGGTAACCGATTCGCCGAACTGTGGCCTGATTGCCATAGCGGTTTGTAGCCTCAACTAGTTTTGAAACCAGCTTGGGATCTTGATTAATTTCCTGTCGGATCCAGACATAGCCGCGC
>JAFDFV010000027.1 GCA_019309665.1 Deltaproteobacteria bacterium
CATCAAAATTCTAAATCCCATGGCCGGCAACAATAAGAACTACCTTAAGGAGATAGAGGATTATATTTTTAATATTCAGCATGTTGATATGGTCGCGGTATCGGCCGGCTTTGACTCTTATGAAAAAGACTTAGGTAAAAAATTAACGACTTTTGACTTTTATCTCATTGGTAGAATCATGAAAAAATTCACGAAAAAGATGGGCCATGAACGGCGCTTTGCTATATTAGAGGGTGGATATTATCGGCCGGATCTGGGGAAAAATGTGCTCGCATTCTGCCAGGGATTCGAGTGACCGGGGATAGATATGCAAGAAAAACTAACTTTTAAATTAATAGTGCATGACCGGCATTCTGATTTTGATTGGATGAATATTGATTGTAGTGTTACTCAAGTGGGAAAAGTGAGAGGATTCATTGATGGCAAGAAACTAATTATTTATTCGATCAATATATTCCCCGAGTTTGAAGGGTGTGGCTATGGTAAAGAAACAATCGAGATGTTCAAAGCAACCTTTGATACGATCATTGCAGACAGGGTGCGATACACTGCTACAGGATTTTGGGAGAAAATGGGTTTTAAAAGTGACCGGCTCAACGGGCCAAACGGGCTAAACCTATGGCAAACACCAACATAACAGAGATAATAAAAGATAAAATCAAACACCTTCCATTGACCGATGCGTCTGTTTTTGAAATCATATCCTTATTGAATGATCCTGAGAGCAACTTTGAACAGATTATTGGAAAACTCTCTCCGGATATTGTTGTCAGGTTTCTCAAAATGGCTAATTCAGCTTATTACAGCCGGGAGGTTAGATCAATTAATTATGCTGTTCGACTGCTCGGTTATAAGAAAATGGCGCAAATTCTCAACACGTCACTGGTGATGGATCATTTTGCCAAACGTTCGAATTTTGAAAATTTTAATTTCAATAAATTCCAAACGCATGCCCAGTTCTGCGCCGCTGTTTCCAGGATCCTGGGAGAAATACTTGATTATAGCAATCCTGAAGATCTGTTCACCGTGGCAACAATGCATAATATCGGAAAGCTGGTTATAGCGGTCTATTTTAAAGACGAGCACAAAAGAATTATTGTCTTAAAGAAATCAAAGGATATCTCTACCACTGAGGCGGAACAAAGAATATTAAACATTACTCACGCTGAAATCGGAGCGCTCGTTTTAGAAAATTTCAATATACCACGGGATATTTGTGATGTGGTAAGATTTCACCATGCAAAAAATCGTATTCTTCCGGAAGAATACGATTTTCAGTTAGAGCTTATTGCAAGGGAATCAGCCAGGATAGTGGGTAATTTCGTACTGCCGGAAGAAATGGAGCCATTGGAAATCATAAACCGGCTGAAAGAAACCATAAGGAAAGGCCGAGAGATATGCCAAGAAGAAGTGAGAATCGAAATGCGGGATAAAGGATACAATAAAGTCTTCCCTTTACTATTAGAACAAGCCTCCGCTCTGGTTTATAAAAATTTAAAAAAAATCTTGCAGGAAAGAAAATAAGAATATTCGTAAGCGTTCACAGCTACCTTTTCTTTTTGAATAAGAGACAGCCTTCTATCTCTGGAGAACTATTGCGAACTACTATACATGGCAATTGTCGGCTCTTGAACCTCATAGCTCGACAGCCATGAGGAAAGCCCTTATCCCAGGTAATATAATAGTGTTCACACTTATGGCAGTCGGTTATCATTTTTTAATCCCTCAATTCCCAATCCCTTAATCCCTTAATCTTTTTTGAAAACAAACCAGAGTATTCCTCCAATGGTTACTGTGAATAGATATTGAATAAAAAGTAGGGCTATATTAATATTTGATGATATTTTGATCTCAAGATCCGTTATCGGAGGTATTGGCGGATTCAAAATAAAATTATAACCGCTATTTATATCTATCCCTTTATAAACAGTGTGAAAAGGCGGAAACGATAAAATCAAAGCAAGAATAGCAGCAGTAACGAATAATATAATTCTCTTTTCATCTCTAAAAATCTTTCTTGTATCGATAGTGGCACTATTTTTTTCTTCTTTTAGCTTCTTGGCGGCACTATTTTTCGCCTTTTCTTTATTATTGGTCTCCTTTTTTTCTTCTTTTAACTTCTTGACTGTCCCGCTTTTTTCCTGTTTTAACTTTTTCCAACAATCTTCACAATATATAATGCCTTCAATTTTATTTTGTGAAAGCCATCCAAGATTCTTACCACATTTAGCACAAGGTTTACCAGCCATAAATTAGCCCTCCCTGCGCCCCTCTCCATTATAGAGAAAAGGCTATGGGCTCGGTCAAAAATAACTTGGCATTTTTTGCATCCCAACTTCACCATATCTTTCATCGATCTTCATTCGCAAGAATCCTCGAAATAGCCTGCTATTCCTGCGGTTTTGCTCAATCTGATCGATTAAATCTACGGCAAATTTGCGCTCAAATTCTACCAACTTATTTTTGACCGAGCCCTTAACGATGATCTTCGTAAGGATACCAGTCTTTATTTCTGAGTTTCTCGACTTTTATCACAGCTATTTCACTCGTGTTGGTATTAAAAACGATCTTTCTCCCCTTCTCTCCACCAACATCTTCAGAAGCAATACTGATCATCTCTCTGATCAGAATCTTTCTGGCTGTCATGATATTTTCCAGACCGATGTTTTTTGGTGAAACCTTACGATTATATGCTCCGCCTAAAATTTGTGCTTCCAGGTGTTTTATTTTGGAACCATTATTTACCATCATGCGGATAAGTGCAATTGTAGCAACATTTCCATATTTTGCTGTAGCTTGATTTCTTTCGCCGATAAAAGGAAATTGAAAATGATTTATTCCTCCCACATTTCGCTTTCTGTCATAGATGCAAACCGAAACAGAAGATCCAAGCACCGTAGATATAACTGTAGATTTTGTGGCTAAAAACAAGTATCCGGCTTCAAGAAAATAATTGGTATGAATCAGGCTGTTTGATTTCTTAGTCACTTTCCTTCCGCATATCTAACATTATCCCCATATTCTTAAGCATATCCCAGGCTCTTTCCCGCTCTGCATCATTCACATCTCTTGACCCAAAGATTATTATTGCCTGAATCACCTCATCGTTTAGACCGGAATCTTTAAGCTCGATAATGTCTTTTGCAGTGATAAACTTGATTGATCTTATATCCTTTCCATAAACAACGGGTTCCGTATCTTTCATAAAGGAACCTTCCTTTATCAACATCCGGATGGTTTCATCACTCAATTCAGCTTTTTTAAGATCCAGAATTTCCTGAACTGTAAAGAAACATGTTTCTATGGTCTTCTCTTTTATCATCAATTGAATCGTTTTGTCGCTTATTCCGGCTTTTTTAAGCATGATGATATCTTCGCTATCCAGGCATAAACCGAAATTAAAACCAACAAAAACGAATAAGATTGTGAATATAGCGCTTAATGTTCTCTTCTTCATACTATTCTTGACAGGGATTGGTTTTAATTTCAGCCACAAGAAATATTTAAAGCAAATTCAAGTTATAAACGGTCGAAGTGCCTAAAGTATATTAAAGTGCCTAAAATGCCTAAAGTCAAGGAATGCGCCTTTGGCGCTACCAATTTTGACTTTTCTTCAGAACCCTGAATCCCTGAACCCAGAACCTAACAACCTGGTAGTTACGGGTTATCAATCAGCACGCCGAAGGCGTACCACAACTTTAGGCACTTTAATATACTTTAGCTCACTTTAGGCACTTTACTCTTATCTGAGAAAATCTATTAAACTAGGCTGAATTATCCTGGCTGATGCGGCCAGGGAGGCCTGATAAGCTGCTTCCTGGCTCGCTAAATCAGTCACTGTTTTGATCATATCGGCATCTTCGGTGTCGGAAAGCATCTGCGTGATATTCAGTTTGAAATCGGCCCAGTGGTTTTCCGTAGCTTCCAGCCGATTAAGTTTCGCTCCCACATTGGCCCTTGCTTTAAGGATCTGATCAAGCGCATCATCAAGCGGCCCTAACTGGTCGGAAATTTTATTTCCGTCAGTACCTTGTGTGGTAATATCAACCGAGAATCCGGCGACATCAATATAATCATAAGCATTTGTCACAGCACCCGCAACAGCATTAGTTATTGTGACTTTATTGTCACTTAATTCAGCACCTAAGCCAATAATGTTCTTATTAATAGCATCTGCGGTCTTACCGGCAACTTCATCTGCTGTATCAAAAGCTCCTATTTCAACCTCTATTCCAGTACGACCTGCCACAGCAGGATCATCTAATGGATTATCATTTATATCGTACCAGACATAATAATCTTCTGATGGTAAACTCAGCGTAAAGTACTCTCCACCTGACAAGGTAGATCTTTCATTACAAAGAATATCGGTAACCTCTGCTTCACCATCTCTATCATTTGTTTCCAGAGCGACCTTCAGTTCTCTTAAGACCTCAAAAATATTTACCTCGCTTAAAAAAAGCTCCTCTCCGTCCACATTAATGTCTATCTCTAAATTCTCTCCAGCGATTATACTAATTCCATTTTTATCGCCGTCAGTGCCTTGTGTTATAGTAGTAATTGAAAATCCGGAATCATTATCAACGGAATTTACTACATCACCCGCAGCAGCATTAGTTACTGTGACTTTATCGCCACTTAATTCAGCTCCTAAGCCGACAATGTTATTAATAGCAGCATAGGTCTTATCAGCAACTACACCTGCTAAAGCACCAGATGCTATATTAACCTCTATTCCAATACGATCTGCCACAGCAGGCTCTGCTGAATTATCATCTACATTGTACCAGACATAGTAATCTGTTGAGGGTGAACTCAGTGTAAAGTATTCTCCACCTGACAAGGTAGATTCGTCATAACAAGTAATTTCCGTAACCTCTGCTTCACCATTATAACTTGTAATATAATCATCATCTCGGGAAAAAGGGGTAGTATCAGTTTCATGGCCTGCAAATATATAGCTATTCCCAAGTTTGGTATTTGCCAATTGTAATAGATGATCATATATATTTTTCACCTCTTCAGCAACAGCTTTCATGGTATCTGCATTGGCTGTTGCATTAGCCTGAGACAGAGCTAGCTCTTTTGCTCTTATGAGCGAATCGCCGACAGCATTCAGCGTAGAATCAGTGAGATCAAGCCAGGATTCACCATGAGCGATGTTTTTGTCATACTGATCAATCGCACAAATCGTTTTTCGATAATCCAGCACCTTGCCCATTCCTATCGGATCATCGGAAGGCTTGTTTATCCTCTTGCCCGAAGAAAGTATATTTTGAGTTTTAAGGAACTGATCAATGTTTTTGAAGAGATTGCCGGTAACAGTATCTGCCATTAATTTATTGGTCACCCGCATTTTAACCTCCTATAGACTTTCAGATAAATAATTTCACTGCGTTATCAGTCAAAATCCTCGACGACGTATACATCAGCACGACTTACTCAGATTTTTCCTTATAGCCTTGTGAAATGAATTATCTGAAAGTCTATATTTGCTTCGCAAGTGGTCGAGTAGTCGAATGATTGACTATTCGACCAATTTTTACACCATACTGATTACTCTGTCCAACAATTCATCGGCAACACTAATTAACCTGGCGGCAGCATTGTAACCATGTTGAAATTTGATCAAATTTACCATTTCCTCATCAAGGGACACTCCTGATACAGATTCCCGGTAATTATCCAGGTGCGTGACCATTGAAGATTGATGATCAAAATTTACCGTGGCCTTCTGCACCCCGCTTCCTACATCACTAACTAGTGAATTATAGTAATCGTCAAAGGTTGCAGTGTCACTATTCATTTTAAGTGCATTTTGCAGGTTAGCAATTTCTATAGCATTGCTGTTACCCCCAGGCAGTCCGTCTAAGCTTCCTGCGGCAGCAATATTATTAACATCATCAACATCAACTGCCATATTAGTGGCTGTTGTTCCTGCAAAAAAATTACGTCCAGCAACACTAGCATCATTCAGTCCCAAACCAGCTTTATGAAGATCGTTAACTTCAGTTATTATTCCTTCGGCAAGATTATCAAGCTTGCTTAAATAATCCGGAATTGTGACATCTCTTGCTTCTATCCACCCCTTTAACTTCCCGCCGGAAATACTATCGGTAATGTCAACCAGGTTCCCATCACTATCTGTCCATGCAATATCCTGGAAATCAGAATCAACATCAGGCTGAGTGGATAAATTCCAGGAAGAGATATTTTCAACCAGCGGCCTTCCGCCGGCCACTAAAACAGTTACTTTGCCATCGCTATTTTCAAAAGAGTCTATATTAATCTTTAAAGACAACTCTTTCAGCAATAAATCACGACTGTCTCTATAGTCATTAGCATTTTGTCCGCCCACTTCGGTCAGGGCAATCTTTTGGTTTAGCCCGGCAATCCGCTCTGCAATAGAATTTATTTCTTTTACCGTTCCCATTATGCTGGTATCTATATCTGTCTGAATTTGCTCCAGATTCGAGTATATGTTGTTAAAGGTGGCTGTCATGGTCTCGCTTTTAGCCAGGAGGGCTGCTCGTCCTGCATAGTCAGATGGGTTATTAGCCAGATCCTGCCAGGCATTCCAGAACTCACTCATTGCCTGATTCAATCCATACCCTGAGGACTCGTCAAAAATTATTTCAACTCTTTCAAGAACACCTTTTTGGGTTTCCCAGTTTCCCAGATTCTGATTCTCATTGTTGATTTGCGCCCCTAAAAACCGGTCATAAATTCTTTGAATCTCCGCTGCCCTCACACCGGTTCCTGTTTGCCCAGGCTGGGATGAATATGGCTCATTTGTCTCCATATTGACTCTCTGGCGTGAATAGCCATCGGTATTCACATTAGCAATATTATGACCGGTAACATCAATTGCCTTTTGCTGGGTAAGAAGCGCTGTTCTTCCTGTGTTCAATATTCCAAAGACATTCGACATAATTAATCACCTGCCTTCCTGCAAAGCATTAATAATTCCCTGTGAAATATAATGTAGCGGAACAACTTTATCGACCCCCCCGAGATTTATAGCCTCTTTTGGCATGCCAAAGACAACAGAAGTATCTTCATCCTGAGCCATAGTGTATGCCCCGTTTTTTCTCATGGAGAGCATTCCTTTCGCACCGTCAGCTCCCATGCCGGTGAGCAACACACCAACAGCATTTCGCCCTGCGTTTTTTGCCACTGACTGGAATAATACATCTACACTGGGACGCTGATAATGAACCCTTGGTCCATCTTTTATCTTTACTAAATAGAGCGCTCCGCTTCGGTGGAGCACCATATGATGATTCCCCGGCGCTATCAAAGCTACACCAGGGACTACGCGGTCATTATCACATGCTTCACGCACTTGCATTTGACATATTTTATTAAGTCTACTAGCGAAGGCAGTGGTAAAATTTTCCGGCATATGCTGCACAATCACCGTACCCGGAGAAGTTGCCGGCATGATGCTGAGCACAGCCTCGATTGCCTTTGTTCCACCTGTAGAAGCCCCAATGGCTATTACTTTATGCGTTGTTTGAGCAAGAAGTTTTCCTGCTTGAACTTTTTCAACAACAGGATGCGAACATTCCTGATACTTATTAATTCTGGCTGATGCGGCAGCCCTGATAGCGCTAACCAGGCTTCGAGAAATATCTAATGTAGAATATGCTGATCCAGGTTTGCAAAGAACTTCCACAGCGCCAAGATCTAAGGCCCTCAAAGCATTTTCGCTGTTTTTCGGAGTAAGAGAACTCACAACAACCACGGGCATAGGGTAATGCTTCATCAGTTTTGCTAAAAACGAAAGGCCATCCATTCTAGGCATTTCCAGATCAAGCGTAATAACATCGGGCTTGAGTTTTACAATCTTATCCCGCGCCACATAGGGATCAACAGCGGTTCCGATTATTTCGATATCCTTGTACCTGGACAGCTCTTTAGTCAAAATTTTGCGGACAACCGCCGAATCATCTACAATGAGTACGTTTATCATATTTAGCTCCGCAATTTGTTACCGATGTGAAGATTTGTGAAAAAGGCTATTAGCCATTAGCTCTTAGCTGAATGAGTTATCTGTTTAATTTTTTAAGCTAAAGGCTAATTGCTAAAAGCTAACTGCTAAAAATCTTCATGAGGCCAGCGTGAACTTTCCATTAATAAACAAAAGCAGGTCGCATTCACTCTCTTCAATGTTCAGTTTCACTATGGATGCCGGTTTGTTGTCATGGTCTTCTATAACTTTTTTTATTGCTTCAACTCCGGCAATAATAACCGGTGCATCGATATTAAAGACAACTTCCTTTCCTGCGATGGCAGGCAATAAATTGCCGCAGATGATATTTATCGTCTCTTTAAGGGCATCATGCTGTTGATCAAGTGTTGTTTCTTCATCATCCACGCCAAGCATGTTTGCGGCAAGCTCAGGAAGAAGTTGATTTGAAACTGTCATGACAAGGGTCCCTGAAAATGGCCCAACAAACGAAATAGTTGCCGCAACCGCAGAATCCAGAATTATGGTGCCCCTCTCATCTTCCGGAAAAGAGAACATAAAAGCCAGTTTTTCTAAAGTCTCTCCGGCCACGCGAGATAGTATCTCTTTAAGTTGCTCACTCATCGCTAACTCCTATTCCTGTAATATCTCTGACAGTATCGCGGATAATTTCCGGGGAAAAGGGTTTGTGGATGAACCTGGCACCCTTATATTGCAGTCGCTCTATACGCGTCTTGCTCCCTTCTGTAGAGACTACAATTATTGGAATTTCTTTTGTATCGGGATTCTCCTGCATCCGGTCTATCATCTCTTCACCATTCATAACCGGCATGTTGATATCCGCAATTACCAGGTCTATCCAGTGCTGGTTGAAAACATCAAGCCCCTCCTGACCATTCGCAGCTTGATAAATCTCTCCCAATGGAAGGTCGGTCATATGCATGGTTTTCAAGATCATAGCCCGCATGACAGCACTGTCATCTACTATAAGAATATTAAGCGTCATTGTAATAACCTCTAATTAGCTGTTGAGCTTAATAGCTTACCAGCTCGCACCGAAGGTGCGCTATTTTGCTTCAAAAACATCACATAAATCATCAACATATTGCAATGTCCGGCTGGCAACCATTTCAAGATCATTAGTCCTGAGACCTAATCTTTTCGTCGCCAGAGGCGAAGGTTCGTAGCAAAGTCCCTCTCTCCCAACTCCAATTCCAATCATCAGGCATAATATATTAGCCACATGGACAATATCTACCAGAGTATCTGTCTTGCCGGCAGAGTCCGGATCGTGATGCCACCGAACTGCATTAACAAGTGCGGGCGGAAACGACCAGTTTTTTAATATTTGAGCCCCAACTTCAGTATGGTCTGTGCCTAACACCATATGTTCAGCTACTTCAAAAGATATTCCACGAGATGCTTCAGTTTCAATTTTCTCTAAGTCTCCCTTCACAAAACCGCCCAAAACCAGCTTTCCTACATCGTGGAGAAGAGCTGCCGTAAAGATCTCTTCAGATGCGGAAACTTTTAGTTCCTTTGCCAGGCCTTCCGCTGCAACCGATACTGCGATTGAGTGCCGCCAGAGTTCACCAGCCGGCAAATCATAGCCTGGAACCGGTTTGCCCATCACAGCGTTCACACAAGAGGCCATCACCAACTGGATCAGTTTTTTCCATCCCAATAGAACTACGGCCTGATTCACTGAGCCTACCTGACACGGAAGCCCAAAATATGCGGAGTTTGTCAACCTCAGAAGATTGGCAGTAAGACCCGGGTCGTATCGCAAAATCTGTCCGATCTGAGCTGCGGTCGCATCCGGATTATCGAGCAGCTTGAGCAATTTTGCTGCCGCCTCAGGCATGCTTGGAAACGATTTCACTTTCGCTAAGATATTAAGCAGCTTTGTTTGTTTCACAGTTCACTCTCCAATCCCTTGCTGCTGATAATTGTCCGCCCTGTTGAAAGGTCGAAATAAACCGTGCGGCCGCCAGTACCGCCAATATCCTTGGCATTAAGGAGTATACCATTCTTCCAGAGAAGTTTTTTTAGGATAGTGTAATTCCTATCTCCTATTTTGAACATTTCATTTTTACCCAAAGGCTGACCGCAACCTGCGGCTTTGACTATCAGTCTTGCTTTTTGCCCGCCCATGCTATATACTTTTTTGAACAACTCTGGAACACCTGTATCCACAAACATAAAAGGGTTGGCCTTAGCCTTCTGAGGATTAATCTTGGATAACGGCAACATGGCATGCAACATTCCACCTACCTGTGCTACAGGATCATAGACCGTCAACCCAAGACAACTGCCCAAAGCATATGTCACGATTGAGTCTTCTTTTTTCCCAACCTTCATATCAGCCACTACAACAACGTATCTCATGTGCACCAATTCTTAGATTAGTTGATTCGTTATCATCCAATCACTCAGCAACCAGCAACTTATTTGGTAAACGTTCACGGAACATTAAAATTAGAAAATAGAAATTGGAAATTTGGCCTTCATGCTTTTGTACTGTTCTTTCCAATTTCAAGTTTCAAGCCGTGAACGGCCACCTTATTTTCTATAGGTAGCTGGACGTATATATTTAAATTTGTGCGAAATGGCCGACAGACTCTCTGAATGGCCTACAAAAAGATAACCTCCAGGCTCTATAAGCTCCCAAAAACGATTAATCAGCTTCTGCTGGGTTGGCCTGTCAAAGTAAATCATCACATTGCGACAAAATATTACGTTGAACAGACCCTTCATCGGCCATGAATCCATCAGGTTCAGCCACGTTAATTGGACCATTGAGCTAACATTATCTTTTACCTGGTAAGCAAGAGGGTGCTGCTTTCGAACTTTAATGAAATAT
>JAFDFV010000028.1 GCA_019309665.1 Deltaproteobacteria bacterium
GTTTCGTTCATCAAAAATGTGAGCCACAAGATCTGAATCACGATCCAGCCCCAGAGTCAACTGGGTTAAGTCATTGGAACCAATGGAAAATCCGTCAAAGACATCGCTGAAGGCATCGGCTGAAATTACATTACTTGGGATTTCGCACATTACATATACTTCCAGCTCGTTTTCGCCCTGAACAAGCCCGAATTCCTTCAAAACCTCTATTACTTTACGGCCTTCCTCAGGAGTACGACAGAAAGGAACCATCAGTTTGATATTGGTAAGCCCCATATCATTTCTGGCTTTGAGCAAAGCTTTACATTCAAGCTCAAAGGCTGGTTTATATTTCTCATCATAATAACGTGATGCCCCACGCCAGCCAATCATGGGATTGCTTTCAATCGGCTCATACAGCGTGCCGCCTACCAGGTTTGCATATTCATTGCTCTTAAAATCTGATAATCGTACAATCACATCCTTGGGATAAAAACCTGCGCCAATACGACCAACACCTTCGGCCAGTTTATCAATAAAGAACTGTTTCTTGTCATCCGGGTAAGCAGTAGTAAGAGCTTCAATTTCTTTTACAATTTCTGCGATCTTTTTATCAGATTTAGCCTTTGCTTTTAGATCGTCGAAATAATAAAGAGCCAGGGGATGAATACCAATATGAGAATTAATAATAAATTCCTCCCTGGCCAAACCAACGCCCTCATTGGGTATCTGACACTCAGTAAAGGCCCTCTCAGGAATACCAACATTCATCATTATAGCTGTCCTTGTGGGAGGCAATGTGTCAAGATCCAGTTTATCTATTTCAAACTTCAAAAGTCCCTCATATATGTTACCTGTTTCACCATCAGCACATGAAACAGTCACCTCGCTTCCATTTTTTATTAGTTCAGAACCATTTACAGTGCCGACTATACATGGAATTCCCAGTTCACGTGAAATTATTGCGGCATGGCAGGTTCTTCCGCCGCGGTTGGCAACTATGGCGCTTGCTATTTTCATGATTGGTTCCCAGTCAGGATCGGTCATGTCGGTAACCAGCACTTCACCTTTTTTGAACTCGTGAATATGGGCTGAATCCTCAATTATATGCGCTACCCCCTGACCTATCATGGCCCCAACAGCCTGTCCTGATGCAATGACTTTGCCTTTTTCCTTCAGCACGTAGGTTTCAAGAACTCTCTTTGATGAACTTTGTGAATGCACGGTTTCCGGCCTTGCCTGTACAATATAAAGTTTTCCTGTTCCAGTGTTACCGTCACCGTCCTTGGCCCATTCAATGTCCATGGGTTTTTGATAATGATCTTCGATAATACATGCCCATTTTGCCAGTTGGATAATTTCATCATCGTTTAATATATATTTCCCACGTTCCTCGGGACTAGTATCTATATTTTTGACTGTTTCTTTGTCATGGGAATCTGAATTATAAATCATTTTAAGTTCTTTACTTCCCACCTTCTTGCCAACAATTGGCCGCTTCCCTTTTTTAAGTGTGGGCTTGAAGACGTAATATTCATCGGGATTAACAACGCCAAGTACTACGTTTTCGCCAAGTCCCCAGGAACCGGTGATAAAAACCGCATCCTCAAAACCACTCTCTGTGTCAATTGAAAAAATGACGCCGGATGAAGCCGCATCACTGCGAATCATTTTCTGAACGGCAATGGAAAGGTAAACGTCAAACTGTCCAAATCCCTTGTCGTGGCGATAAGAAATTGCGCGATTGGTAAACAGACTTGCAAAACATTTCCGGCAGTTTTCAATAAGGGCATCTACACCTCTGATATTAAGAAAGGTTTCCTGTTGACCCGCAAAAGAGGCATCCGGCAAATCCTCCGCTGTAGCAGACGAGCGAACCGCCACATCCACATTTGAACCATATTCCTCTTCCATTTTCTTATAGGCCTCAATAATAGCCTGCCTCAGGTCATCCGGAAACTCGGCATTTCTGATTATGCTTCTGACCTTCTCGCCGCGTTCCTGAAGATTTTTCATATCATTGGTATCAAGCCCTGACATGGCATCCAGTACATCATTTGCAATTCCCGCTGTTTTAATCAAATGTTTATAAGCATATGAAGTGATGGCGAAACCATTAGGAACAGCAACGCCTTTCGAAGTTAGTTTCTGATGCATCTCGCCTAGCGAGGCATTCTTGCCGCCAACCAAGGCAACGTCCCCGATTAAAACTTCATCAAACCAAAGAATAAATGCCTTATCATGTTTATCTGCCATCTTTGTCTCCTAATCAGCTTTTTCGGTTAATTAATTAATATAATACAAAATAATACCAATAGCCAACCACTTATTTTTATTTATATCTAAACTAATACATAAGTGTCAATATTAACCTTTCATTAAGCGATTTTCTTTAAAAATATTAACAAATTGTTCAAGACAAACGTTTGTGTTGAGCAATTGCGGCGCTTAAATGCGCACCAAAGAGCACGATTAAATTAATGATATAAATCCAGGTCATAAAAGAGATCAGTGCTCCCAGCGATCCATAAACCAAATTATATCTCGACAGCCCGCTGCTGAGATACCAGCTAAAAGCAGATGTAGCTACTTCTTCAGAAATCACAGCAAAAAAAGCTCCTCCAAAAGCCTCGGACCATTTAACTTTTGTTTTTGGTACCCACCGGTAAAAGCTCATAAGGGTCATACAGATAAATATATAAATAATAATATTTGAAAAAATTGGTCTGAAATATGAAATATTAACGCTGCCTATCAATTGTATATTCAAACTAGCTATAAGATGAATTGCTGCCTTTGCCATCAAAAATAATGGCAGCAGCGCAACAAAAAAAAGTATTATTGAAAAGGCGGTTAACCGGGCTCTGAAAATATTTTGCGCCGGTGCATCAATCCATGCCCTGTTCAGATTATGCACAAGAGTGGTAAAAACACGGGTTGCAGCCCACACCAGTGCAATCAAACCTGTAATTCCGAAAGCCCCGCGAGCCTGAAGGATTTGCTGCATATTAGTACTTATTATCTGGTGGGAAGCTACAGGAAAAAATTTGAGAATTGTTTCCAGTATTTTTTCCTGAACATGTAAGCTCTCTAAAAAAAAGCTGTTTGCCGCAACAACTATTAAAATAACAGGAAAAAGCGAAAATAATGTATAAAATGCCATACTTGCGGCGGCTTCCGAAGCATGTTCCTGGCCAAATCTTTTTAAAGCATATTTCATTAATTTTAAAAAATAAGTAAGGCCGGAATTAATTATTTTCAGGGAGTTTTTATCCACAATCTATTCTCCAGAAATTTACAAACTCATTATGAAACCTGCCGCGCATGAGCTTCTCAAAAAATTCCAAAAAACGTAAAAGTTCACCACGGAACGACACGGAGTTTCACTGAAATCAGAACAAAACCCAATTGATCAATTATTTCAAAACAACTCGCTTGAGAATGGGTCTATTGATAGTTCAGTGTAATTCCGTGAAAATCCGTGGTGAACCATTACCAAAAAACCAATTCAAACCAATGCTTCTAAACGTTTCTTGAGCTCCAGATAATTGGTTTTACCTGTCCCCAGAACCGGTATTTCATTCAATTTTATCACATGCCTGATATTGTGGAGAGCGCTGAGACCGGCATCGCGAAGAAAGGAATTTACCGATACCCGATCTGTATCCTTAACCGCAAATAATATCAGCTCCGGATTTTCCTCGCTGGGTGTTGCCTCAACTGCGATTACAGGGCCCTCGTCGTCATCACCTGCAAAGTGCGGCACCAAGACCTCTTCTATAGCGGGCAGTGAGATCATCTCGCCTCCCAGCTTAACAAAGCGTTTCAATCGACCGCAAAAGGTTAAAACTCCCTCGGTATCTTCGGATATAAGGTCGCCGGTTTTGTACCATTCTTTGCCTTTATGCTCAACAAAGGGAGATTCTCCGTCATAGTTCAGGTAACCGCTGAATACGCTTGGTCCGCGCACCAGAAGCATCCCAGCTCTGTTCCTGCCAACTTCATTACCGGTATCAACACTAATAATTGCATGTTCAAGCGAGGGCATTACCCTGCCGATTGTATATGGTTTTGGGGCGCTTTCCATGTTGAAGGATATAATCGGCGAACATTCAGTTTCACCGTAGCCTTCGAGAAGTTTTATTTTTGGGCAGCGTTCATTTATAGACTTGTATACTGCTGCCGGACATTTTTCAGCACCGCTGATAGCAAGCCGTAATGTTTGAAGCTGTCTGCTGCTCGATGCTTTCACGATGCCATTTATAAATGTGGGAGTCCCGACCATTAGCGATACCCTGTATTCCTCTATCAAACGCGCGATAGTAGATGCCTCGGTAGGATTGGGATTATATACTGTACGAATACCCATAGATAACGGAAGTACAATTGTTGCTGTAATGCCGAATGAATGGAATGGAGGCAGGATGCCAACCATAACATCCTTCTCCCAAACTGTTACCATTGAAGAGATGTCCCGAATATTTGTCATTATATTTTTGTGTGAAAGCGGTACTGCTTTCGGCAGACCCTCTGAGCCACTGGTAAACAGAATTACAGCAGTATCATTCATTTTGGGATGTTTTAACGACAACCAGGTTAGCCGGCTCCTTAAATAAGCTGATATTTTGGATTTATACGAAATTTTTTTGCGAAGATCTTCAAGAAATACAAAGCGATCGCTCAATTGGTCCAGGTTTACCCCCTGCATTGAAAGCCTGTCCACAAGTACATTAGCGGTCAATACATTCTTTACACCAATAAGATTAAGCGAATGTACCATATTGCGAGAACCGACTGTCCAGTTAACCATAACCGGTATTTTGCCGGCAAAAAGGGTGGCCAGATAAACTATTGCAGCTCCTGCCGATGCCGGCAGCATAATTCCTATATGACTGCCTGACAAAGCCTTTATCAGGGGCTTAAGCACCATAATTGCAACAATAATGTCGCGATATGTCTTTTCGCCGCTTACCTGATCTGCGATGATAAGTCTGGAAGGATTCCGCCTTGCCTGATTCAAAAAAACCTCGGTTATTGTGTTTCCTTCTGCTATGGTTAACTGGGTGTTTGAAAAAGGTTGTCTAAGCCACCTATGACTCGCAGGTTTCAATGGCACATTATCAGATGCCACTCCTTTGCCCATTGCAGCCTGCATTACATCCCGGACAGTATTCAATGAACCGGTATCAACCTGAGAAAACCCGAATTCTTTTTCCAGCCATGCAATCACTTCTGCAACGGCAAGACTGTCCAGCCCAAGGTCATACGCCAGATGATGGTCTTTTTTTATGTTTGTCTGCCCCGTAAATTGCCCCAGAAATTCAATAACCAGTTTCTGTGTGGTTTCAGGCACAGCATCGGTCTTCCAGTCGATCTTTACATGCTCCGGCTCAGGGCATATCCTAACACCACCCTTCTCATAGAAAAGATATGGGACATAGGTATTTCGGGAAGCATCGGCATTATAAAAATCCTCCAGAAAACGGTTCATGGTAATCCGGTCTGCCGTGCGGGGAAAGTTTTTTGGTTCGACAAACTCAATCCGTACCGGCCTTCGCGGCATGAAAAATAAGCCGTTAAGGAAAAGATACTTCAGCCCTTGCTTAAGGTTAAACATAACATCCGGATTCTTGCCTGAAGCCCAGCTAAAACTGCTTCCCCATAAACCATTCTGACGTACCAGAACCACACGGACATCCGGAACCTGTTCCAGAATTAGCTTGACTGCGCTGGCTGCCCGGATTTCTTCCATGCAACTCCTTTTAAGGTGGCCCGCAGGGTAGAGCAAAAAATTTCCATTGCTTCGAATATATTCAACAGTTTCTGAAAGCACTTCTTTAATAACTGCGGAAGCAGCACGTCCTGTTCTAGGAATATCAGGGATCAACCTTGCTCCAAAGCGTTTGCTTATCCATGCAACCAGAGGATTAGTTAGCCGTAATTCAACGGCAAGTGATTGCGGTGCAAAATCTTTGTGCAAAATAGAAACTATGATGGCAGGATCTATCAATGCAGGATGATTCGGCAAAAAAAGAATGCCGTTTTTTCCCCTTGATTTTATATCATCCAGCCCTTTTATTTTGATGCTGTAACGAAGCCTGAGTAAAATTTTGGCTAAAAGTCTCAGCAAGTTATTCAATAGACTATATTTATTCATTATCCTCTTTCTTCATCTACAAAATATAATAAGGTTCCGCCTGCAATAAAGAAGAGCGAAATAGACATAATACTGACTCTTGATGAAATATCACTGCTGAATCCCATATGTCTGACCATCAGGCCGATTAATCCCATGAAAACAGGGCCGATTACTGCAGCGAATTTTCCAAGCATATTATAGAAGCCGAAGTACTCGGCTGATTTGTCCACAGGAATTATTTTGGCATAATAAGAGCGGCTTAATGCCTGTATGCCGCCCTGCACCATACCAATGATGATGGCAAGAATATAGAATTCAATTTTATTTTGTATAAAACCTGCCCATATGGAAACAAAGAGATAAACTCCAATTGCTATAAAGATTGAGCGCCTGGCGCCTATTTTGCCGCCAAGATAACCGAATCCTATGGCAGAAGGGAAGCCGACAAATTGTGTGATAAGCAATGCAACGATTAAATCATTTGATTCAAAGCCGATTGAAATTCCATAATCTACTGCCATACGTACTATTGTGTCCACCCCGTCCATATAAAGCCAGTAAGCTATAAGAAACATAAATATAGGCTTCAGGCGACGGGCCTGATGAAAAGTCTCTTCTAACTGGGCAAAGCCTGCTTTCACCATATTAACGCCGGATACCGCATCTCTGCTCACAGGTTCTTTCACAAAAATAAAGATCGGTATAGAGAAAAACGCCCACCAGGCACCAACGCAGAGGAATGAAAATTTTACAGCTTCTCCGGCATCAGCAAATCCAAATGTTTCAGGCCTGAGGGTCATCCACACATTTAAAGCAAAAAGAAGACCTCCGCCCAGATATCCCAGCGAAAATCCCAACGCAGAAACAAAATCCATTTTCTTTTTTGAGGCAACACCGGTTATTAATGAATCATAGAAAATGTTTCCTCCTGAAAATCCGATAGTTGCAAAGACATACAAAACAACGGCTATCGGCCAGTTGCCCTTTGAAACCAGATACAGGGACGAAGTCATAACCACGCCCAAATAGGCAAAAAACATTAGAAACTTCTTCTTTGATGTTCCCTTGTCGGCAATAGCTCCAAGTATGGGTGCAAATAGAGCCACAAAGATACAGCCAATCGAATTTGCCATCCCCAATCTTGCTGTACTCACCGTGACATCAACACCCGCGCTCCAGTATTGCTTAAAAAAAATCGGGAAAAAGCCGGCCATAACTGTGGTGGCAAAGGCCGAATTAGCCCAGTCATACATGCTCCACCCGAATATTGCTTTCTTGTCGTCTGTCTGCATTTTATTGCTTTTAAATATTATTTTTTTTTCAAAGGACTAAAGGGTTGCGAGTTTGTAAATTTCTGATTATTCAAAATTTAATTGTTAATATAATAAAAATCTTATAAATGGTAGATTTGATGATATAATTCTATATGAATGATGAAAAAGCAACTCTTATATCCTTAAAGGAAGTCGGCGGACCGGTGAAATTCGGGTAAAAGATTTGGATATTGATATGGCAGATGTCAAGCATTGATGAATTGTTTACGGGGGAAGAAAACGGCATGCCAAAATATTACACCGTAAAAGAAACAGAAGAACTTGGGTAGTCCCTACAAAGCAGTGCAGGTTTGGGAATACTGCCCTATTTTACTTTGTAAACATCTGATTTTTCACTATGTGCTGCCAGAAAACATGATATCTAACTTATTGAAATTATTGACCTGCACTGTTTTGTAGGGACTACCAATTTTTGAATGTGTTTTTTAAAACAACTTTATCTGTCCTGATGCATCGGCTTTTTGTTTCTTTTTGGTTTTTCCTTTTGTGTGCAGGCCGGCTTTTACTTCCTGTTCATGGATTTCGTGGTTTAGTTTTAGCAGGCGTTTTAGAACTTTTTTCTGGTATCTGGTGAGATTGTGTATCGTACACGGTCATTTTCCGGCAGATAATCCACTTCGTAAAAATCATGGGCAAGATTTATATCCTCCCAGCCATAAGCCTTTAGAACTGTTTGGATTTGAGCAACAGCCTTGTTTATATCCGGCTTTTATTGGGCGCTGTGCCTATCTCTATCAGAGTGGTGTTGATCCGTTTGCTTGCCGACAATCAATGCACGATATCTCTATAACCATATGCGGAGTCGTAGATTACACCGTTCTTATCAATATAGAAAGATGTGTTGATGATACGCACACGTCGTTCCGGGGGATAAACTCTCTTTTCTTTCCTAATAGTCGTCTTGTCAGCACCTTTCTGCTTATAGGTGGTTACAGTACCTGGCCACACGGAAACTTCCTTTTCCTGGTATATCCAGATCTCTCCTCCTTTGTCATCCGGTTCCTTTGCGTCAGGCGGGCCAAGCTGGCCTATAAGGTAAGCCCTGGTCATGCCGTGATAGCTTTCAAGGTTTATCTTTGTTGCCTGACAGGCGCAAAGACCTAATACCACGGCCGCCATGAATAATATTGTCTTTTTCATAATGTCTTTCCTCTTTCAAATAACTAAATCATACCTTGAGCAATTTTTTACTCGACCTGCACCAATCTCTTGCGCATCAAAGACTTTTTACAAAGCCGTCAGCTTTGAAGCATTTCACGTGCATATTCAAGAGTTGTCTTTGTAATTTCCATGCCGCCCAGCATTCTGGCTATTTCTTTTATGCGGTCTTTTTCATTTAGCGGGTTTATAGAGGTGATAGTTCTGCCCTGCGAAACATTTTTTGTTATCCTGAAATGATTATCGCCGAATTTTGCGATCTGCGGCAGATGTGTGATGCAGATTATCTGATGATAGCGGGCAAGTTTAGACAGCTTTTTACCAACAGCTTCGGCCACACTTCCTCCGATTCCGGCATCCACCTCATCAAAAACCAGGGTTTCGACCGATCCTTTCTCGGCCAAAATAGCCTTTAAAGCAAGGACAATTCTTGAGAGTTCACCTCCGGAGGCTATGCTTGCCATAGGTTTAAGGTCTTCTCCCACATTAGGAGCGATCAAAAAACTTGCCTGGTCAATTCCTGTTTCATTTATAGTATTTCCCTTGACAACAAGGTGGGGATCTGAGTTGTCGCTTTCCGGTATTGTTTGTAAAAATATCTTAAATTTGGTCCCTGACATTCGAAGTGAGGCAAGCTCTTTTTCGACTTTTTTTGCAAGTAATTTTGCGGTTTGCGATCTTTTAGATGAAAGATCTAAGGATAACATGGATAATTCTCCATACAATTCCGAAAGCTTTGTTTCAATATCATTTATTTGGCCGGAAATGTTTTCAATTCCGGAAAGTTCTTGATCTATGGTTTCAAGATGCAAAATTACCGATTCAAGGGTTCCTCCATATTTACGCTTCAATCTTGTGAGGATATCCAGGCGCGATTCCACCTCTTCCAGGCGCTTATCATCCAGTGGTATAATTTTCAGGTAAGTTCTAAGCTCCTCAGCTATATCCTCTATTCGAAAAGAAGCCTTGTTCAGGTCTTTTGCTTTTGATGACAGCTCTGGATCTATTTCACTTGCCCTCTCAAGATTCTTTTTCACTTCAACAAGCCTTTCAACTATAGCTCCGTTTGCGCTGTAAAGTTCTTCAATACTGCTGTACACAGCTTTATAAAGCTCTTCTCCATTTTTTAATCTTATTCTTTCCTGTTCAAGGGAGGCATCTTCTCCGGGTTTTATAGAAGCGTCTATAATTTCTTTTTTTTGAAATTCCAGCAAATTAATGTGTTCCGCCTGTCTGTCTCGTATGTTACTAAGTTTACGAAGCTTTTGAATCAATGGAACAATTTCATGAAAAAGCCTGTAGATTTTATTTCGTATAGGAGTCAGAGCACCGAACTGATCAATAATCATCAGTTGAAGATCTTCTTTTAGAAGACCCTGATGAGCATGCTGCCCGGATATGCTGGCCAGATTTTCAGTTGCCTGGTTCAGCATCTGTATGGTTGCAAGATGTCCGTTTATGTAAATTTTGTGCCGGTCTCCGCGGGAAATAATTCTTCTTATCAATAATTCTTCAGATGCCTTGCCACCTTGCTCATCAAGAATTTTGAAAACTCTGCTTTCCGGAGTTATTTTAAATAATGCTTCAAGTTCAGCGGTTTCAACGCCGGTTCTAATGAGTTTTGCTGATGCTCTGCTGCCCAGTAAAAGATTAACGGCATTTATAATGATGGATTTGCCTGCACCGGTTTCACCACTTAATATAGTTAGACCGTCTGAAAAGCATATATGAAGATTTTCAATTATTGTAAAATTTTTAATGGAAAGTTCTTTAAGCATACAAATGTATTCGAAAGAATTGTGGTAAGCGTTCACGGAA
>JAFDFV010000257.1 GCA_019309665.1 Deltaproteobacteria bacterium
ATAAGAACGCCTTGACAGGTCGGTTATGTAAAGCCTTTTATATGGCCCGTAGGCACAAGCCCAGATAATAGCGAGATAAAACACAAAAAGACCGATAAAAACCAATGCCTGTAAAGTGGGAATAATGGTAAATAAAGGTATGTTTTTAAAAAAAGAAGTAAGGCTCAGTCCATAAATATCTATGGCAAAAAGTACTATTGCCATAACAGACTGCTGAGTCATTATTGCATTTATTTTATGGTCAACGCGTAAAATATTGTCTTTTGGGATTTGTTTTTCAAGTCTATGGAACAGCATCCGGGTAAAATATGCAAAGACGATAATCAAGCAAAGAAAGAGAATGGAGGTTTCAAGTGGAGCAAGGTTCGGTTCATCAGGTGGCAGGTATGTGGCATATATTAAAAGAACTATTATAAAATATATAAAATTAACAAACACCGGTTATTTCGTTCTCCTTAAACTTGACACCAACCCATCAGTATTATATTTTTAGTAACACTTTAGCGCTTTTAAATATTATTTTTTTGGATTTACAAGATATTCGGGATTTAAATTATTGTAGCCGTTCACGGCTTGAAACTTGAAATTGGGAAGTACAAAAGCATGAGGGCCAAATTTCTAATTTCAATGTTCCGTGAACGCTTACAAATCTTGTTTATCCTGTTATCCTGTCAGATTCTTTTTCAAAAGGCTAAATTGTTACTATTTTTTTGATGTTAACAGCAAGTTTGTTTCTAACATAAGGAGGATCTAAATGAAACAGAGAAAAAAGTTTTCAACTTTTTGTGTAATTTTCTTTTGTGTAGTTGCTTTGTTCCTATGTGGTAATGGCTTAGGCATCTGCCAGGGATGGACCGACCTGACAATACGCCTTCTTCCGGATTCTTCTTTTGCAATTGTTGAATCAGGCGAGGCGGGAAAGAGGCTGCGCCACTGTCCCCATCACGATCTGAACGGTAATCTCGATGAAGAGCAATTGATATACGTGCTTGGAACCATGGAGAGGGAAACGTGGCTTGATCTAAAGAACAGTAATGTTGCAAAAAAACATCTGGAGAATCACTACGACAAGTTCATAAGAAAGATCTTGAAAAAGGGATTGCAGGGAACTGTTGACATCAACAGGGCAGGGCTCACCGAACTTGTAATTCTTCCAAATATCGGACCAGTAACTGCTGTAAAGATCGTGGAATATAGAAATATGCATGGCCTGTTTGAATCCATTGAAGATATAAAAAAAGTGGAAGGGATCGGCAGCGGCATTTTTAACGCTGTTCGACATTATATAAGCACTCATTAAAAGAATCGGGACAGAATATATACCTCGGAAGGTTACAACGAATGTCATCTATTAAAAACTTGTATTTTGTAGCTTGATTTTAGCTGCGCCGTTTGATAAACTTTCTGCATACTGAAATCTTTTATAAAAACATCAAAAAATATCATGTATGAAAGAAACTTATATATAGACCGGATTACTCCGTTGATCAACACGCCGGTTATCAAGGTTATAACAGGAATGCGGCGCGTAGGTAAGAGCTGTCTCTTGAAACTGGTCATTGAAAGACTGCGGTCGGGAAATATAAAAGAGCAGCAAATAGTCTATATCAATAAAGAATCCCTGGATTTTGATTTTATTCAGAATTATCAGGACTTGCATGCTTATGTCAAAAAGTGCTTTGCGGACGTAAAGGGTTTGAAATACCTTTTTGTTGATGAAATTCAGGAAATTGAAAAATGGGAAAAAGCGATCACCTCTTTTTTTTCTGATGCTGATATCGACATTTTCATAACCGGATCCAATGCCCACATGCTGTCATCCGAAATCGCCACCCTGATATCCGGGCGCTACATCGAGATACCGGTTTACTCCCTCAGTTTTGAGGAATTTCTGCTGTTCAGGGGCATTGAAAAACCGGATATAAGCAGAGAATTTGCTACCTTTTTAAGATACGGGGGGTTACCGGCCATTCATCATTTCGACCTGGAGGAAGAAGTCGTCTATCAATACATCAGCGCACTGTACGATACCATCCTATTAAAAGACGTGGTCAAAAGGAATAAAGTCCGCAATATCCATCTACTGGAAAATGTCAGCCGGTATTTGTTTGATAATATCGGGAACATATTTTCCGCCAAGAGGGTCGCTGACTATATCAAGTCTCAAAGAATGAGCGTCGGCGTAGAAACAGTCCAGAACTACATTGCGTATTTGCTATCAACCTTCGCTGTTTATAAGGTTTCCCGGTACGATATCAAAGGGAAGCGATTGCTTGAACTGCACGAAAAATATTACCTTGGCGACATCGGCATACGTCATGCGATTTTGGGCTTTCGAGAAGGGGATATTTCCGGCCTGCTTGAAAATCTGGTTTTCCTGGAATTAAAGCGAAGGGGCTACAAGGTTTTTATCGGCCAATTCGGTAATCAGGAAATCGACTTTATTGCCGAAAAAAAGAACCGGAAGATTTATATACAGGTTGCGTATCTGCTGGCGACGCCGGAAACCATAGAACGGGAATTTTCCGTTTTATTGCGCATAGGCGACAACTATCCCAAGTATGTGCTCAGCATGGATACTGTTTTTGGTAATGATGTCAAAGGAATACAAAGGATAAACCTTGTTGACTTCCTTCTCGGACATGACAGAGCCGAGAGCCTGTAAGGCCGATTGGGCTGTAGTTGGAATCTATATCCTGACAAAGCAATATGATAGCTTGAGTTCGATATTATATAAGCACTCATTAAAAGGACCGGGGCAGAATATAACCTTTCATTGAAAGGTGCTTTCTTTTACTTATGTCAAGCTTTATTATAATAATCAAGGTTTGACCCCAAATTTTGATATTAAACAGAAGGCCGGATAACCCCATTGAAGGCTATTTCGCCAGACGTTTTGAAGTTCAACATTTCTTGCCAACTGCATAAACCATGAATCAGACAATTCTCATGCGGATTGCATTTGCATATCACAATCTCATTGCACTCCCAGCGCATTCTTAAGCTCGCCAATGGCTGTTTCTTTAAGAATAAAGACCAGTTCGTCATCCTTGTGAATTTCGACATCACCCTTGGGAATAAGGAAGTCTTTCTGGCGATAGATGGCAAAAAGCAAGGCATCTTTCGGGAAAGCAAGATTTACGATCTTTTTTTTGTGAAGGGTTTCACTGGCTGAAAAATGATAGAACCGCGCTTGTCCCCGCACCAGATTAACGAGTTCCAATATATTCAAACCCCGCGTCAGATAACTGGTCTGAACACTGGCAGTTACCGCCGGCGTGATGATATTGTCAAATCCCAGCTTTCTGCTAATCGGGATAAAATCCGGTCTGGTTATCTTAATAAGGGTTTTGATATCGGTAAATGTCCTGGCCATTAATCCGATGATTATATTGCTTTGATCATTATCTGTCAGGGCTATTATGACGTCTGCTTCATCTACCTGGGCCTTCTTCAGGGTTTCCGGGTCTGAACCATCGCCATTTATTACTGTACAATCGAGTTCGTCTGCCAGCCTCTCGGCTATATCCTTATCTTTTTCAATAAGGATTACCTCATCCTTCCATTCAATAAGGCGTTTTACCACCATAATACCTACGTTGCCGGCGCCAATAACAATTGCCCTCATTTACATCCTCCGTTTCACCCAGGTGCGGGGATAGATAAGAATAAG
>JAFDFV010000258.1 GCA_019309665.1 Deltaproteobacteria bacterium
TAGATGTTCTTCCGACAGGGTGTTCTGGTTTTTACCCGACAAATATTTCCGGCTGGCATCTATAAACAGGACATTCTTGCAGCCTTCATTCGACCCGCCTTTCTCACGGCTCCGATCAAAGACCAGAATAGCAACCGGTATATTGGTAGTCGGGAACAGATTCCCCGGAAGTCCGATAACTGCATCGAGAAGATTTTCCTCAATCATTTTTTGGCGAATCCGGCCTTCAGCAGCTCCCCGGAAAAGAACCCCATGAGAAACGACAACGGCAACACGGCCCTGTTTTTCCAGAGCGGTCTCCACCATGTGGCTGATAAAAGCCCAGTCGCCTTTACTTTTTGGAGGAACTCCACGCCAGAACCGGTTGTACTGATCGTTTTCCGCATTTTCTGCCCCCCATTTATCAAGCGAGAATGGTGGATTGGCGACTACGCAGTTGAATTTCATCAAGCGGTCATTTTCAATTAGAAGAGGACTGTTGAGAGTGTCGCACCATTCAATGCGGGCACTGTCAAAGCTGTGCAGGAACATATTCATGCGGCACAATGCCCATGTGCTGCCGTTTGATTCCTGTCCGAAAAGGGCAAAATTCCGGTCGCCAACCTCTCTGGCCGCCTGAATCAAAAGACCTCCCGATCCGCAGGCAGGGTCACAGATGCGATCACCCGGTTTTGGTCCGGCAAGTCTGGCGACAAGTTCAGTTACTTTGAGCGGGGTAAAGAACTCTCCGGCCTTTTTTCCGGAGTTGGAAGCAAAGCGTTCAATCAAATAGATATAGGTGTTACCAATAACATCCTCTGAAACTCGGCTTGGCCTCATGTCCAACTGTAGCTTGTGAAAATCTTCAAGAAGTTGCTTCAGCCGTCTGTTTCTGTCTTTGGTTTTTCCAAGATTCACTTCGCTGTTGAAATCAATATTACGGAAAACGCCCTCAAGCTTGCTTTTGTTAGATTCTTCAATGTAGTCGAGAACAATATTGATAAGTTCCCCGATATTGGCTGCGGCTCTGCGTTCGTAAAGGCTGTAATAGGTGGCAGGGAACTCGTCCAGTACAGTTTCCTGTCCTGTCTTCTTATCTTTTTCAATTAATTTGATTGCAGGAAGAATAAAACGTTCGCGTTCCAGTTTTCGGCGAATTCTGGCATCATCGCCATACTGTTTTTGATAGGCTTCATAGTGATCCTGCCATACATCCGAAATGTATTTTAAGAACAACATCACAAGGATGTAGTCCTTGTACTGAGCAGGATCTACCACTCCTCGGAAGGTGTCGCATGCAGCCCATGCTGCATTGTTGATATCTTTTTGATCAATTTGACTGCTCATGTTTCATTCCCCTTTTGCCAAGTGCATTAGTAGTGTTGAAATGTATTTATCCCGCTTTTCTGACAGCGTACTTAGAATAGTCCGTTCCTGTGCAGATAACTTTGCCAGATCCACGATATGTTGTTGTTTTTCCAAGGTTGGCAAGTAGACTTCCATATCCTCGATAGTCTGCTTGCTGATCATTTTTTGCACCGTCCCCTTGGCCCTACTTGCCAGAAATATTTGGGCATCCCTTTGGCTGATATACCAGTTCAGGTATTCCGGCAGGATTTTATCAGACTTTGTAATTCTGATCCTGAGCAGAGGTGCTGCAACAACAGCCTTGCCTGGATTTTCAAGAAGAATGGCAGCGGTTGTAATCTGACCTCTCGACCTGAACACCAGGTCACCTTTTTGAGTTAGATGATGTTTTTTAACTGTTTTCATCTCAACTTTGGCCAGCTTCTTGCGCCCTACAGTATTATCCTGAAGTAAATCTTTCATCTGAATAACTGCTACCTCTCCACCCCTTGAGGTTTCGAGGCGAGACCGAAATGAATACCCCATCTGCACTGTCGCCAATTGTTTTATTTTTAATTTCATAAACACACCTTACATTACGCTGTAATGTTATTTCTGTGTAATATACGAATTGCAGAACTGTTTGTCAAGGGTTAAAATGCAAAAATGTTATTTCTGCAAAACATATCCTTCCAAAAACCTGGAGGCGACCCTTAGAGATCAAAAATAAACTTTCCATTTTTTTAGATGAACGCCGATTTCGCTTATGGGGAATACAGCGGATATGATTTTATGCGTTTCTCATTTTATGAAATGGTGACATTTGTTGGCCAAAAAAAAGAGAAGAGGTCAGACAAATATTGTAGCCGAATATACAATTGAAATATTTCAATGCAAGAAAACGAAGAAAATGGCAGTGGTAGGATTCCAGACCGATGAAAATGGCCGCGAATTAGGTCGGTGGTGACAATGCGCAAGACATCAGTGCGGATCGAGCCAAAAATCGCTCAATTTAGGTTTTAATATAATTTCATGTTTCAACACGCTGCAGGACTATAGCCGTGCGGGTGGGAAGATAGAGGCTGAGCAAATGCCTTTCCCTGCTGCGAGATGTATCAGGCAGTGTCAGATGATATTGATCAGCAAGCAACCGGCCATGTCCTCCGTATTCGAAAGCATCGCTTTCAAAGATCATCCGGTATTTTCCCAGCAATACTTCAAAAGAATAGTTGTCGTAAGAACGTGTTGGATGAAAGTTGAATACGAATAAAAGACCGCCCCGTTCGAATGCAATAACCTTATCCTTTAAATGTTCAAACAAAAGATGCGGTCCTGGGAACTCAAGAATCCGGAAACGTTTGGCTAATGCAATCATGTCACGGTCAAGGTGCCACTGACGTCGTGCATAACAGTATGACCAAGCATTCCCTTCCCGTGGAAAATCAATCCATTCCGGATGTCCGAATTCATTGCCCATAAAGTTGAGGTAGCCGCTGCCGGCAGTTGTCAGGGTGATTAACCTGATAAGCTTGTGCAGGGCTATACCTCTGTCAACCATGATATTTTCATCAGATACGCGCATGTGACTAAACATGTCTGAACCAATGAGCCGGAAGAGGAGGGTCTTGTCTCCCACAAGAGCCTGATCATGCGATTCAGAGTAACTTATAGTCTTTTCGTCTCTTCTCCGGTTGGTCAGCTCATGCCACAGATGCCCAATATGCCATTCTTCATCCGGCAGATGTTTAATCAGCCGGATCCAGTAGTCAGGAATGCCCATTGCAAACCGGTAATCAAAACCGATTCCGCCCTCAGATAACGGCATGGCTAGCCCCGGCATTCCGCTGATGTCTTCGCCAATGGTAAGAGCATCCGGGCGCACTTCATGGATGAGCCTGTTGGCCAGAGCGAGATACGTGAGCGCGTCTTCATCCACGCTGTCATCAAAATACTGCTCATAAGAAGTAAAGGCCTTTCCCAGGCCGTGATGCCGGTAGAGCATGCTGGTAATTCCGTCAAAGCGAAAACCGTCAAAGCGGTATTCGTCAAGCCAGAAGCGACAGTTTGAAAGAAGAAAATGAATGACCTGGTATTTGCCGTAATCAAAGCATCTGGAATCCCAGGCTTCGTGAAACCCGCGGGGTCCTTCGTGGAAATATTGATAGTAAGTCCCGTCAAAGCGGCTTAGCCCCTCCACCTCATTGGAGACAGCATGGGAATGGACTATGTCCATTATCACCGCAAGGCCGGCTGCGTGGGCTGTGTCGATCAACTCCTTTAGTTCTTCCGGTGTACCGAACCTTGAGGAAGCAGCAAAAAAACTTGATACATGGTAACCGAATGAACCATAGTAGGGATGCTCAGGGATTGCCATTAGCTGAAGTATATTATAACCGCTATCAATGATCCGCGGGAGAATATGCCTGGTAAATTCACGGTATGAACCGATCTTTTCCTCTTCCTGGGCCATGCCGACGTGTGCTTCATATATGAAGAGAGCACCGGATGGACACAGAAAATCATTGCATTGCCATTTATAGATGGAAGAAGGAAGCCAAACCTGGGCATTAAAAATCAATGTTTCAGGATCCTGCACCACGCGTCGCGCATACGCCGGAATACGATCACCTTCCCCGCCATGCCAATGGATACGAAGCCGGTAGAGATCCCCATGCTTCAACGTTTTTTCAGGTATACGGATTTCCCATACACCATCTCTTTTGATCCGATCCAGGGCAAACGCCTCTTTTTCCAGCCAGCCTGTCATATCTCCTACCAGATAGACTGCGGTGGCATTAGGCGCCCATTCCCGAAAGATCCACTCTTCATCGAAGAAATGCAGACCAAAGTATTCATGGCCTGCGGCAAACTCAGCCAGGTCTGTTTTACCCTGAGTAAGCCTCTTTTCCATCTCGCAAATACGCTCTATCCGACGCTTAAGAGCTTCCTCATACGGCCGCAGAAATGGATCTCTCTCCAGAAGACTCTGCAATAGATCATCTATTCCGCTAAAGACGGATTCTTTGTCTGTTGTCACGTTAATCATCCTAAAGTAGGGGCAATCCCTTGTGGTTGCCCAGTCCTGTGGTTGCCCAGTCCTGTGGTTGCCCAGTCCTGTGGTTGCCCAGTCCTGTGGTTGCCCAGTCCTGTGGTTGCCCCCCTTGTGGTTGCCCAGTTCAGCATTGCGTAATTAGTGTTTGAACGAAAACCCCTACCACATGATTTGTTGGGTTTCGCTCATTGAAACCATATTTTGGTAATTGTTTGATATTCGTAGGTTGGGTTGAGGAACGAAACCCAACATAACTGATTACGCTCAACCCAACCTACCAAAAACCGGATTTTTCGTTCAGACACTAATTAATTTGTAATCGGGCAAGCACAGGGGCCTGCCCCTACTAGACCAAGGCACGCTTTAACATCTTTTCGTAAAGATCAATATACCTGCGTGCTGTAACAGCATGATTGAAGGTGGCAGCGCTTTGTATCATTATACGCTCAATCTGCTGCTTCTTTACTTTTTGAGGCAGATCATAAAAACGCAAGGCCTTTTTGATGGCCCAGAGCAGACCGTTTGAATCAAAAGTCTTAAAAAGGAAGCCGTTGCCTCTATTGCTGTCTACATCCATGTGAATGATCGTATCATGTATCCCTCCTGTATCGTGAGCCACAGGAAGTGACCCATAGATTGGACCTGTCATTTGAGGAAGACCGCACGGTTCAAAACGTGAAGGCATTAATATAAAATCTGAAGCAGCAAAGGCCAGGCGGGCTATTTGTTCGTCGAAGTCGCATATTGCCACACGGTTGTATAACTTATGGAACTGCGCTATCTGTTTGAAATGCTCTTGAAAACTTCCATTAGCCACAAATATGATCTCCAGATTCCGCTCCCAGTAGCTGGAAACAACATTGTAGAGGATTTCGGCTAACAACTGACATCCCTTTTGAATAGTATCAAGACGGGAAGGCCAGAAGAAGATCGGAGCGCTTGCATCCTGGATAAGCCCTAATCTTTTCTGGAGAAGTCGCTTGTTTTCCAGTTTTCCTTCAACATGATCTTTTGCGCTGTACCGGCGAACCAGAGCCTTGTCAGAAGCAGGATCAAAAGAGGGGTCAGGAGCGTTTAGTATTCCTACGGCACATCCGGCATTCCATTTGTTGGTCAGTTGCTGTTGCAGCGGTCTTTCTACAAAATCGTGCCGGTTTTCAACTATTTCCGTCAGAAAGGTTGGACTTACCGTATTGACAAAGTGGGCGGCAAATATCCCGCTTGCAAGGAAATCTACCGGGTTGGAGTCTCTGCTTTCCTCATAGGAGGATGGAGGGTACTCGAAAAAAAGATGTCGCCAGAATGATGCAGCATCAATACCTTCGTATTCGATGTGAGACATGGGGCTTTTCACGGTATGAATGTTATGGACAGTGAAAAGACATGGTATGCCTAATTGTCTTGCCATTGCCGGAATCAGGCCGGTCATCCAATCGTTGCAATGGATAAGATCCGGCCACACATGCGGGACGATGTTGTTGATAACCTCTCGCTGAAAAGCAAGGGCGATCTTAATGTTTTCTTTCCCATAATTAGAATAAACATGGTCCATATAGAAAAAGGCTCTGTCTTCGGCGAGATGAAGCCTTTCGTCAGGCATTCCACTCCTGATGGTGTTCAGCTCCCTTATGATGAGGGGAGGAGGGTGCGCCGGAGCGCCTCTGCTGAATATGGTACGGTAATCCGGAAGAGCCACGTGAACGTCGGCCCCCTGCTCAAACAGAGCACTGATCAGTGCCGCTGAAACATCAGCAAGCCCTCCTGCCTTGGCGGAAAGAAGATTGGCGACATTACCCATTCCATTTGGCAGATATGTGACTTCAGGGGCGCCCAGGTAATGAGTCCTGGAGTAAATCTGATTCTGTCATCTCCGCTTGCGGTTACCCGGGCAGTGAAACCATACCTGCCTGAAGCATTGCAGGTTATGGTGCAGGTATAGAAGTACGTTCCATTTCCCCGCTCTTCCTGTATAGTCATCTTTTCCGTATGGCTCTCAGACAATGTGTCTATAGCTTTCAGCTTTCCGTAAAAGAGCTCAACTTCCACCTCTTCCGGGCTAAGTTTTCCGAGATGTACGATAGCATTCACGCGAAAGGCCTCTTCGGCTCGAAAGGGACCGTCCGTCTCTCTCACAGGAGGCTCAATCCGGATGCTATCCCAGTTGGCGCTGAGCCGTTCGCGCTGAGCAGCCAGATTTTTCGCTTCTTTGGCATTGTTTTCAAGCAGGGACTTTAACCGTTTTGCCGCTGGAATATAAAAACGTTCATTGTATTCGCTCACCATCCGAAGGCTGCAAAAATCCAGCATAGCCATCTTTATCGACTCTTTCATCATATTAACCCATCTGACAGGATAGGCTCCTTTCTTTCTTTCATAAAAACAGG
>JAFDFV010000259.1 GCA_019309665.1 Deltaproteobacteria bacterium
AATGGATTCACCAATTAAAAACGTGAGGATAGGAGTTGCTAATCGTGGCATACCTGCTCTTCGTATAGGAAGAACCATACAGGAAATGGGGGGAATTTATGTAGCCTTTGCTACAGAGGAAGATAAGACAGCCCCGCATGTTACCAAAGCAGATAAGGCATACACTATTCGAACCGAAGGTGGATATCTGGATATAAAAGAAATCGTACGTATTGCAAAACAGCACAATATAAAGGCTCTTCATCCTGGATGGGGTTTTGCAGCAGAAAACAACCGATTCCCCTCTCTTTGACTGGGGAACAAAGTTAAGGCCCGTGAAATTGCAAAGTCAGTTGATGTCCCTGTTATTCCCGGCTCAGATGATGTGGTAACTCTTGATGAAGCAAAAAATACAGCCAAAGAAATCGGCTATCCGGTCATGATAAAAAGTGAAGGAGGTGGCGGTGGCAGAGGTATTGTAATAATTAATTCTCAGGCGGAACTTGAACACAACTTTGAAAAGGCTTCAGCTATTTCAGAGGCCAGTTTCGGCAATCCGAATTTATATATTGAAAAGTTTCTAACTTCTGTCAGGCATTTGGAAATACAAGCCATATGCGACCCCTTCGGCAATTCAGTTGTGCTTGACGAGCGTGACTGCTCTGCACAGAGAAAAAACCAGAAATTGCTGGAAATAACCCCTTCACCGTGGAAAAAGCTGACTCCTGATTTAAGGAAAGCTTTAAAAGATGCAACTTTAAGAATAATATCGGCTGCCGATTATGATTCTATCGGCACCTTTGAGTTCCTGGTAGATGAAAACCTGAATTATTATTTTATTGAAGCTAATACCAGGCTTCAGGTTGAACACGGCATCACAGAACTTCTATATGGTATAGATCTGGTAGAAGAAATGATAAGAGTCTCCTTTGGCGAAAAATTGCGGTTAAATAAGGATAGATTAAAACCTAGGGGATTCGCAATGCAGTGTCGTATAAATTTTGAAGACCCAAAGGCCAATTTTCAACCCAATGCAGGTGAAATTACAAGATATCTCTCTCCAGGCGGCGAGGGCGTGAGGCTTGATTCATGTATTTTCAGCGGATATGAATTCCCAAAAGTTTATGATTCTCTTGGAAGCCTTCTCATGACACATGGTGCAACATGGGAAAAAACTCTGTCAATCATGAAAAGAGCTCTTTCCGAGTACTTTATAGATGGGTTAAAAACAACAGTTCCTTTTCACAAAAAAGTTATCTCTGATTCCAGATTCATTGATGGTGAAGTTGATACTAAATTTATCGATAATACTCCTGAACTCATGGTTTACAGGGAAGCTGTAGCTGAAGAGATAAGGCTTTCATATCTAATGGCTGAAATTACAGCAAAGGGCTATAATCCTTATTTGGGCCTTGGAACATATCGAAAATTCGGCGATACCAACGTCGGTCCAATGGCGGTTGATGTTTCTTCTGTTTCAAAAAAAGCTGCTGACGACCGTTCATATTCTCCACCATTTGGTCCAAATGACCACAGGGATAAAGTCCTTGATACACTTCGAAACTCAGAATACGTTGAGTTCTGCAACACTACTCCCAGAGACATTACCCAGTCGGAAACCGGAAATCGATTCCGGCTCTTTTCAGACCGTTTGATAGGCCCGCTTATTGACAGATGCGGATATGTATCTATTGAAAACGGTGGTGGTGCACATTACCATGTGGGAATGCTTGGGTGTATGACAGATCCCTGGGAAGAAGCTGAAGACTGGAATAATTTTGCACCGAATACACAGAAACTTATTTTGATACGCTCAACAAACATCCTTGGCTATGCTCCGCAATGCCGGGAAATTATGCAGCGTACAGGCGAACTGATAAATAAGCACTATCATGTAATACGCTGTTTTGACTTTCTTAATCATATCGAAAATATGGTACCATTCGCAGAAATCGCTTTAAAGGCTGAAAATCGTATTTTCGAACCAGCTATAAGTCTGAGCTGGGCAGAAGGTTTTGATGTACCTCATTATCTTGGTGTACTTGACGATATACTATCAATGACAGGGCGTATTCTTGAATGCAGTAAGGATGAAGCATCCAAAAAAATAATTTTCTGCCTGAAAGATATGGCAGGAGTATGTCCCCCAAGGTTTATAAAAAGGCTTGTATCTGAAATACTTGATAAATATCCTGACCTCATTATTCAATATCACCGACATGCCACAGACGGTCTTGCCGTACCTACTCTTGGCGCTGCGGCTCAGGCAGGAGCAAAAATTCTGGATGTTGCAGACGGCCCAAGTGTAAGATTTTACGGCCAGACGGCTGTTATGCCTGTTGTAGCTTATATCGAAGGTGAACTCGGCTTAAAGACTCGTCTTGATAAAGAAAGAATAAGGGAAACAGCATTTGTATTAAAACAGATTATGCCTGTTTATGATCATTACTGCAGGCCGACATTTCTTGGCATAGATCACGATGTAACACGTCACGGGCTGCCGGGCGGTGCAACTTCAAGCAGCCAGGAAGGCGCCCTGAAACAAGGCTATGCATTCCTGCTTCCCAGCATCCTGCTGGTTCTTGAACTTTACAGAAAGCTGATCAGATACCACGACGTTACACCAGGCTCTCAGATTACCTGGACCAACGGATATTTAATGATTGTTAATGCCTATGAACGGGGCGGAATGACGGAGGTGCAGAGGATCATAGATCTTTTAAAGAAAGTTACTTCTGTGCCGGAAGATGAACTTGACGAAAAAACAAAAAAAGATCGCCGGATTATATTTATCAACGCAAACGATGCTCTGAAAAATCTTCTTTTGGGAAAATTCGGCAAGCTTCCTCTTGGATGGCCTTCGGTCTGGGTTTATCAGTCAGTTTTCGGAGATAAATACGAGGAATCTATTGCAAACAGAACAGAGGAAAGTCCTCTTAATTCGTTGCCGGCTGTTGATATTGATGAATTAAAGAAAGAACTTGCTACTCACATAGGAAGAGAACCAAATGAAAATGAGCTGGTTAATTATCTCAATCATCCCGGAGATGCATTAAAACTGATAAAAAATCTTGAAAAATTCAGTGATCCGAACGTGCTTCCGGATGATATATGGTTTGAGGGTCTTGAAACAGGTATTGAGCGCGAATTCAGAACTTCTGATGGAAAAGTCCATACCATTGAGGTAATGCACATCGGAAATGTAAGCAAGAACGGCACGAGACGAACTCGCTATAAACTGGATCATGAAATTTTTGTACAGGAAATACAGGTTGAAAAAGGAGCTGTAGAAAAGCGCGGAGTTGAAATGGCGGATGAAGACAACCCCTATCACATTGGCGCTCCATTTGATTCTGACCTCTGGCTTGTCCACAAAAAAGTCGGCGATAACGTTGAAGCAGGGGAAGAAATATTAAACCTCTCGCTAATGAAAGTTGAATATGGGGTTACCTCACCTGTGGAAGGTGTTGTAAAACGTGTTCTTGTATTTGCCGACTACAAGGCTGACAAAAAGATGATTCCAGTCAAAAAGGGACAACTGCTCATTGAGCTTGCAGTGCCTCGTGAACGCTGCCGGAAGTGCAATGCCCAGATAAATAAAGAAGATAAATTTTGTCCGAATTGTGGAAGCAAGCTTTAAGCTATATTGAATACTGAATATTGAATATTGAATATTTGTTGTATCGCTTCACTCTGTCTTTTTGTTATAAAATTAATAGAATACCTTCAATCTTCAATCGACAATCTTCAATTTATAACCCCGCCATATTGGCGGGGTTTTTTGTTTCAAGCTAAAAAATCCTTGCTAT
>JAFDFV010000260.1 GCA_019309665.1 Deltaproteobacteria bacterium
TTTACTCTTTTTGGATCTTATCCAGAACGGATTCGATAAGATTTCTGATTTCTGTGAGCCTTTTCTCCGACAGGGCTTCGAAACGAAGCACAAGAACAGGCTGGGTGTTTGATGCTCGCACAAGGCCCCATCCATCATCAAACAGGACCCTTGCACCATCTATATCTATAACCTTATATCGTTTTTTAAAATATTCCGTTACTTTTTTTACTACTGCAAACTTTTTGTTATCCGGGCATTCGACGCGTATTTCCGGCGTTGAATAAGTCTTGGGAACATCAGATAAAAGCTCGGATATTGTCTTCCCGGAATCAGCTAATATTTCAAGAAGCCTGCAGGATGCATAAATAGCATCGTCAAAACCAAAATAGCGGTCGGCAAAGAACATATGACCGCTCATTTCGCCGGCAAGTTCAGCTTTTTCTTCTTTCATTTTCTTTTTGATTAAAGAATGACCGGTTTTCCACATTATGGCGCGGCCGCCGTTTTTTTCTATGTCATCATACATTGTCTTTGAACACTTTACTTCTGAAATGAAAGTAGCACCAGGTTTTCTGGAAAGGATTTCCCTTGAAAATATAATCATGAGCTGATCTCCAAAGACAATATTTCCTTTTTCATCAATAACGCCGATCCGGTCACCGTCACCATCGTAACCTATGCCTAAATCCAGCCCCTTTTCCCTTACAAGAGAAATAAGGTCTTTCATATTTGCCTCTACTGTTGGATCGGCTTCGTGATTCGGGAAACTACCGTCCATATCGCAATATATGTCATGAACTTCACAGTTAAGGTTTTTCAAGATTGGCACTGCGACTACCCCGGCTGTGCCGTTACCTGCATCAACGCCTATCTTTAGCGGTTTGGATATAGAGATATTTTTATCGATAAATTCCTTGTAAGGAGTGACAACATCAGCGGATGATAATGCTCCCTTCCCGTTGGCAAAAGATTTTTCATTAATTATGTCAAGTAGTTTCTGGATATCCTTGCCATGAATGGAGTCTAAACCAATACATAGTTTGAAACCATTATATTCTGGAGGATTATGGCTGGCAGTGATCATAACACCGCCTTCCAGCTTGAGATGGGTGATTGAAAAGTAAAAAACAGGTGTTGGACAAATCCCGATATCTATAACATCGCAGCCGGTTGACAAAAGACCCTCAGTTATTTTTTCAGCATACAGATCCGAGGTTTTTCTACAGTCACGTCCTACAGCAAGCTTTGAAGAACCATGCTGTAACAGATAAGTGCCGACTCCTTTTCCTATCTGTATTACATCGTCTTCTGTCATGTCCTTACCGGCAATGCCTCTGATATCGTATTCTCTAAAAATATCCGGATTCATAAATTCTCCTTTCGTAACTACTCAGGTGGATAGGCTGAAGATCAGCGTTGCAGCCCCAAGCAACCAGCAATAGGGCGCAAAATAGTACAAATGTCCCTGTTTAACCATGCGAAGCAAAATTTTCAAGGCTATATAACCGACAATTGCTGCAATAACGGTTCCCAGCAATATTATTTTTCCGGGGATATCTGTCTGGATAATGGTTGAGTTAAGACCAAGTATCAAAGCGCCCAGTATTGCAGGAATTGATAAAAGAAAAGAATAACGACCCGCAATTTCCCTGTTCATTCCCAGAAAGAGAGCCATAGAGATAGTAGCTCCGGATCTTGATATTCCGGGCATTATAGCCATGCCTTGTATAAGTCCTATCATCAAAGCATCTCTAATGCTTACTTTTATTAGAGGACGTCCTTCATTACTTATCTGCCTAGTAAACCAAAGAAGCGTACCGGTTACTAAAAGCATCACCCCTACTATCCAAACAGCTCCAAAGATCTGGTCGGCGATTTTGTGAAACAGGATTCCTAAAATGGCTGTAGGAATGCTTCCAATAAGTATCAAAGCAAAAATTCTTATTTCTACATTATCAGCAAAAACCGACTTCAAGTTTCCTGACGACTTAATTAAAGCTGGAAGGCGCAACAAAGCTTGAAGTATTCTTAGAATCTCTTTATAAAATACTATGAATACAGCTAATAAAGTTCCAAGATGAAGACTTATATCGAACAACAGCTCTGGTTCCCTGATTCCGAATAAATTTTGAAGCAAAACCAGATGTCCGGAACTGCTGACAGGCAAAAACTCAGTTAAACCCTGGATTATACCCAACATTACAGATTGTAGTGATTCCATAATTTGATAAACTCATCAAAAGTCAAAATTTAGACGGCAAAGTAAAAAGCTTCAATTTCAAGGCGCGCAAATTCTGAGGAATGAGACGTACTTATAGCTACGCCGCAATAACGAAGGATGCAGCACAACGCAGAAAATGGACTTTTTAGGAAGCCGTCAAATACGCTTAAATGTCATCTTGCACATCATCACACGAATTTCCTCAGAACCATTGCGGATGATTTTCTTTTGTGCTTTTATATTAAAATGTTTGCTCATTTGCTTGAAAAATTCTATATTTGTTTTTTTAGGCCTTTCCACTAAGATTATTTCTCCATCCTTTTTAAGATAGGTTCGAAAAAGCCTTAAAATTGGATAAAAGCTCTCTTCCTTATATATGACCTCAGACCCTATTATTCTGTCGAAAGTTCCTTTTAATTCAGACTTATTCCAGTCCAGTTCCTTTATTTCAATGTTTGAAGAACAATTGTTTATATGAACATTGGCATTCGCAAAATTCAGGGCATCATGATTGTATTCCGTCATCGTCACCTTATGGCCGAATGAGGAGGCAACTATCCCCACCAAACCGAGACCGCCGCCTATTTCAAGAAAGCGTTTTTCCGGATTTACAGGCATTGAAGCAAGATAATCTGCAAGAATAAAACAAGGTTCCCATATTTTAGCCCATAATGGAAAATTATTGAAAACATTCTCAGGATCAATAAATCTATCAAGTGCTTTGGGGACAAAAAAACTGAATTTGCGTTCCCTTACTTCAACGTCAACTGTATCGGTTTCATATTCTTTTTGGAAAGATTCCATTGAAAACATATATCTGATTAACACTCCTATATTCAGAAACTTACAACCTGAATTTTGTAACCACTCAGGATGTTGGGTTCACGGTTTACGGTTCACAGTTAACGGTTGATTAAAACTTAAAACCGCGAACTGTAAATCGATAACCGTAAACCGTTATTCATCCTTTTAAAACAGCCATCGGCCTTAACTTTGCCACCTTTTTTGAAATTCCTGCCCCATGAACCACGTCAATTACCTGGGAAATGTCTTTATAGGCTTCGGGCATTTCTTCAGCCAGAGTGGATCTGCCGGTCCATCTGACAAGTATGCCTTTATCTTCAAGTTCGCGGTTTATAGACCTGCCTTTGCAGGCTTTTTTAGCTGCTCGTCTGCTTAAAACCCGGCCTGCGCCATGGCACGTTGACCCAAAAGTTTCTTCCATTGCCTTTTGGGTTCCGACAAGCACATAAGAAGCTGTTCCCATATCTCCTGGAATAAGTATTGGCTGCCCCGTTTTACGGTATTTTTCGCAGAGACTTTCATGTCCGGCGGGAAAGGATCGAGTAGCGCCTTTTCTGTGTACACATACCGCCCGTTTTTCACCATCCACGATATGATATTCTTTTTTTGCTATATTATGACATACATCATAAACCAGATTCATGCGCATAATTTGCCTGTTAGCCCACGCATAGTTTGCAGCACAGGCCATTGCATTGTAATAGCGCAAACCTTCTTTTGACTGAATCATAGCGCAGGCAAGCTGTCTGTCCGGCAGATCAAATCCCAGTTTTTTGACATGTTTTGTCATGAATGCGAGAAAGTCATCACAAACCTGGTATCCAAATCCCCTTGAACCTGAATGAAGCAACAATGTAACCTGATTTTCAAAGAGACCGAATGCTTGAGCAGCAACTTTATCAAAGATTTTATCCACTACGCCTATTTCAAGAAAATGATTCCCTGAGCCTAATGCTCAATATCTGAGTCTTCTCCAAAGCCATGCCTTACAGCCCATCTGCTGCCTTCTTTAAGAACTTTTTTTTCTTCTGCTACTGAAAGTTTAACAAAACCTGTTGAACCTACTCCGGAAGGAATATTCTGGTAAAGTGCATTTATAAGATCTTCAAGCCTTGGCCTGACTTCCTTTTCAACAAGGGAAGATGCTGATAGACGAACACCGCAGTTGATATCATATCCTACTCCGCCTGGTGAAATTATGCCGTTTTCCCAGTCAAATGCTGCAACACCGCCTATGGGAAAACCATAACCCCAGTGCATATCGGGCATTGCCAACGATGCCTTTATAATGCCAGGAAGCGTTGCCACGTTTGCAACCTGCTTTAACGCTTCTTCCTGCTTGATGTCTTTAAGCATTGATGCGCTTGAATATATAATGCCAGGCACGCGCATGTCACCGGTTTTAGGAAGTTCCCATCGGTATTCGTCTATTTTTTTTAATTCCATATCCCTGACCCCCTAACCCATCACACATTACCCGATCAAGCTGGTTTTTTATTCACCGCAGAGCCGCAGAGTACGCAAAGAAGTTTATCTTTTTAAATTGTCGTGAGAGGCGACAATTTAAAAACTTAGCTGTTTAACTAAATACAATATATCTTTGAATGATAATCTTAATAATGCGTTTCTTTTTGTTTTCCATCCTCTCAACGGAAAACAAAAAAATCTTTAACCTTTGCGTTCTTTGCGTCTTAGCGGTGAGATATATATATTTTCTGCCATAAAAAACACAAAATTTATCAATAAGGAGCTAACACCTAAATTTATACATCAAATATTATCTGCGACATCCAGCGCCCGTCGGGCAGGCTTTTAACATCTATCTGATGATAGGTTACAGCCTTTATCTCATTTTTGATTTCGTGACGATCTGGATCATAAGGATCGAACTTAACTTTTGCTGTAAGTTCATGCTCTGTCAAATAAGAAATATCCGTTGTTTTAACAAGCATTTCTTTGCATGTCCATAGATATAAGAGTTCTCTCAGCCAGTTTACCATAATATCAGGCCAGTCATCCCCGGTTATATGGACTTCATGTTCATTTAAGCCTTTTAAAGCATTGATATCTGCAATAAGATCAAACAATGCAAATGCGGCATTAGCAAAAAGGTCTTTTGCGTCAGCTCCAAAAACGTGAATGCCGAGATCGGC
>JAFDFV010000029.1 GCA_019309665.1 Deltaproteobacteria bacterium
AAATAAAATTTTTAAGGAATAAATTATGCCAAAAGCAAAAAATGTCGAAGAATATATCGCTATACAAAGGACCGGCATAGCTGCAAATCCGGATTGCGGAACATCTCACTATAATCTTGCAGTAGGCCTGATTGGGCAGAAAAAAATTGATGAAGCTGAGAGAGAACTGCATGCTGCGATAGATTGCAGCCCAACCCTTGCCGAAGCTTATGTACAACTTGGAGGAATCTGCCTGCAGCGTGGTGACCTGGACGGTTGCTTTGAATACAACAAACAGGCAACAAAGGCAAGGGCCGGCTTTTTCGAGGGTTATGGTAATATGGGATTTGTTCATCTTCAAAGGGGAGAAGCGGAAGAAGCTATCGCGGCGCTTATTTAATGTCAGGCTTGATTGATGAAAGCATAGAAGCCAATTTAAAAGTAATTGAACTTGATCCTAATTTTGCAATTGCTTACAACAATTTAGCAATAGCGTATTTAGAAAAGGGTGAATATGATAAAGCCGTTGAAAATTGTGATAAAGCAACCAAATTCGGTTACGAGGTAGCTCCTGAAATTCTAAAAGAAATTGAAAAGTACAGATAATACACCTTGATTAATCAAGCGGCCCAAATTTAGTTTCAGCATAAATTATTGGGCCGCATTTTTTTTGCTTGCTCACGTTTCACATCCCCTCCATGCAGCAAAAGCTTTACCCCTATAGTATTGATAGGAATTTGAGGGGGGTGCGAAACCTGAGGGCTTAATAAAAAAATGTCTGCTAAACCTCAATTCAAGTACTATCTTCAAAGTAAAAAATACCTTATAGATGAAAAAACCGATATCTGGTCCTTACCAATTCCATTAAGCATTAAAAAGCCGCAGAAAGCTGAAGGGATTTCTGTAACTTATGGAGAATATTTTTATGCTGTCCGCTCCTTTTTGGAAAAAAACAAATTTAAATCTATTACTTCTGCAATCTCTCAACATTTAAATCAAAATATAAAGCCCGAAGAAATACAAAAAATACATATCTATTCGGAAAAACATGGAGAATTTTACCATCCCGCAAGGATTGAAATCTATATTAATGGGTCAGGAATCCTTTTTGTATTAAACGCTGCCATATCAAGTACAGGCAAAGGTTTTATTAAAAGAGAGTTCGAAATTCTAAATAAACTGAATAATGAGTTTTCATTTTCATTTATCCCAAAAGTTTACAGCCAGGGTGAAACATGTATAAAAAATAAAAACATTGAAATCAGCATGTTTTTGGGGGAATGGTTTGAAGGTTTTAATGAATTTCATATTTCCCAAAATAAATATAAACAAGATAAAAAAGATTCAAACATAAAAATAGTTATATGGGACCATGAAAAAGGCAACTTTTTTCTTTCTGCTGATGAGACCTTGGAACTATACAGCGAGGTAGCCATGATTTTGACCTGTTACTATAATGCTGAAACTTTTGAGCAAATATTTCCCTGGCATCATGCGGCAGGAGATTTTGTCATAAAACTTCAAAAAAACAATATGGAAACAAAGCTCATTACAGTCAGGCAATATGCACCAATGTTTGAAAATAAAAATGAAATCGCAAAAAATAACACAGATAGTGACATCTATTTAATGCTTGAAGCTAAGCTTGTATTTTTTCTTAATCTTTCAATAAGAAACCGCCTTGACAGGCTTGATGGTGTTGGAGAAATAGTTTGGTCTGATGATATTGCCGTTGAGGGGACTATAAAAGGTTTTTTAAAGGGTTTGGCTAAAATATCTTCCAATAATTTAATCCCTGATACTCTTGCATTTGATTTCATGAATTATATTTCATGCTTTACAAAAACAGATTTGCTGGAATTATGTAATTGCATAGTTAATACATATAATCCAATGGCTCCGGAACTGTCTGTAATAAAACAAAATTTAAAAAATCATGTTGATCTGCTTTATGATGGTCTCGCAAAAAAGTCAGAATTAATTACAGCGCAGACAGGTGGTTTTTAGCTTTTTACAAGGCCATTATTATTCTACATCGAGAGGCCACAACTTGCGAGGTATAATTCAAAAAAATTCGTACTATAATTTTCAGGAGACATCTATAATTGATGCATTTTCGACAAAGAACAATTTCAAAGCCGGTCTGTTTTTCAGGCATAGGTGTACATTCAGGGAAAAAAGTTAATCTGACAATTAAGCCGGCACCTGTTAATCATGGAATTAAATTTGTGAGGACCGACCTTCCGGATAAACCAGGCGTTTCCGCTCATTTTAATATGGTTGTGGATACAAGTCTTGCAACGGTAATAGGTTATGATGGTTTTATTGTATCAACAATAGAGCATCTTATGGCCGGTTTTGCAGGATTTTCAATTGATAATGCAATTGTTGAACTCGATGCCTATGAGCTCCCGATAATGGATGGAAGCGCCGGCCCTTTTGTTTCACATATAAAAACCGCAGGAATAGAGGAACAGCCTGGGCCAAAATATTTTTTTGTTGTAAAGGAGCCTATTGAACTTGAAGAAGATGGAAAATTCGTTGGTGTCTATCCGGCATCAAAATTTAGAATCACATGTACAATATATTATGATCATCCGCTGATAAGAGAACAATCATATTCCATAGATATGTCGGATCAGGTTTTTGAAAAAGAAATATGCAGAGCCAGAACTTTTGGCTTTCTTCAAGAAATTGAATACTTAAAAAAGTATGGCTTTGCGCGTGGAGGTTCGCTGGATAATGTCATAGTGCTTGACGAGAAAGGCATATTAAACAAAGATGGTTTACGCTTTCCGGATGAGTTCGTAAGACATAAAATTCTTGACAGCATAGGCGATTTTTCTCTTCTTGGCATACCGGTTTTAGGCCATGTTATATTAAACAAATCCGGCCATTCCTTCAACCATGCTTTTCTGAAAAAATTCTTCGAAAACAAAAAATCATGGGAAACACGCATAATCCATGATATTAATGAATTGCCTCAACTTTAACTCGACCTGCACTAATCTCTTGCGTATCAAGGACTTGCGAAAAGTCTTGACATATCCTTCAATCAAAATCACTTGCCATTTAATTGTGTATCCTATATTGTAATTACTTGGTTTACGGTTCCATACAACCAACCGTAAACCGTAAACCGTAAACCTGAGTAGTTACATATATGATTGCATTAATTAATCAAAAAGTTTGGATTATTTTCTTTGCTATAATTTTCATGTTACAAAATTTGGCTTTTGCTCAGGATCAGAATGCAAGAATAGCCAACATGACGGTAACAAATACACGCGATCATCTTCTTCTTTATTTAAATATTGAGGGGGCTTTTAGAGATGACACGAAAAAAGCTATCTTAAACGGAGTACCGGCAACTTTTACGTTTTTTACCAGTCTTTATCAAATTAAAAATTTTTGGTTTGATAATAAAATAGCCGATATAACTATAACTCATGCGATTAAATATGATAGTTTAAAAAAAGAATTTATTATAACGCGTTCATCAGTATCGGAAAGTGGAGAACATTTGGTAACAAAATCTTTCGATGAGGCTCAGAAGTTGATGACACAAGTTGATGGCTTAAAAATTGTCCCGCTTGACAAACTAAAAAAAGGCGGGAAATATCAAATTAGAGCTAAAGCCGAGCGTGGCAAACTTACCCTTCCTTTTTATCTGCATTATGTTTCACTAAAGGACTTTGAAACCGATTGGCATACAACAGATTTCAGCTACTAGAACAAACACAATTCTTTCCAAAATTATTATGAGGAATAACAGATTTAAAAAGCCCAACTCCTTTATTTCAAAAGATGAACGAAAAAGGCGTAAAAGAGAAGGCATTTTGATCGTTGTCATAATTGCCATTGTTGCGGTTTTGACTTTTGCTGAAAGCAGGATTGTTCATTTTGGAGCTGATATCCCGATTTCCAACACAATCCTTATGTTCATTCTGATCAATATCAATTTGTTATTACTTATCTTATTGATATTTCTTGTATTCAGGAATCTGGTAAAGCTTTTTTTTGATAGAAAACGTAAAGTCATGGGAGCAAAGCTCCGCACGAGGCTTGTTGTTGCATTTATAGCCCTTACCCTTCTGCCGACCATTGTTTTGTTTTTCTTTTCGATCAATTTTATTACAACCAGCATTGAGTTCTGGTTTGATGTGCCTGTCGAGCAAGCTCTTGAAAATTCACTGCTTGTTGGAAGAAGTATTTATAAACATGCAGAGGAAAACAATCAGTTTTTCATGGAAAAAATATCATACCAGATTAAAACTAAGCAATTTTTAGATCCTAAAAATAGAAGGTCTCTTTCCAATTACATCCAGGTAGTCCAACGGGCATTCAATTTTCATGCTGTAGAAGTTTATAACATAAATTCAGAACGTACTACATTTGCCATAGACCAAGGACCGGAGGATGAACATCTTAGTCTTGTTTCAGCAGATAACCTCCAGAAAGATTTTGAGTCAAAAAAAGTAATATCGGTTTTTGAAAACATTAATACAGGTGAGTTAATAAGAACTATCGGGACGGTCCCTTTTGGAGTCAAATATAAAGATGCTGAGGCATTTGTTGTATTGAATATTCTTATTCCTTCGGATCTTTCAAAAAATATGGCTTCTATTTCAAGAGGTTTCGAGGAATACCAGCAGATAAAATTATTAAAAGGACCTATTCAGGTTACCTATTATATAAATCTTTCAATAGTGGCGTTGCTTGTTGTTTTTTGTGCAGTATGGTTTGGTTTTTATCTGGCAAAGTCAATTACAATACCAATTATGGAACTCGCTGAAGGCACCCGAAGGGTTGCGGAAGGAGATTTAAGCGTAAGCATAGGTGCTGTTGCTGATGATGAAATAAGAAGCCTTGTTGATTCATTTAACAAGATGACAAGGGATCTCAGAAGCAGCAGGGAACAACTGGAACTCTCTGCACGAATGTTTCGTGAGCAGAATGTGGAAGTTGAAGAAAGACGGCAGTACATGGAAATTGTCTTAAAGAATGTTTCTGCCGGCGTAATAACTCTGGGAGCCAATGGGTTTATTACTACAATGAACAAGTCTGCTGAAAAGATGCTGAATCTTAAATCCGGGGACATATTAAACAAAAGTTATAAAAAGCTGTTAAAAGGACGATATCTTGACGTTGCAATGGAACTGATAGAAAATCTTACCAGTTATCATGAAGATCATGTCGAGCTTCCCTTGAGAGTTACAATAGATGGAAGTCCACGAAGTTTTATGATACATGTTAATGAACTCAAAGATGATTCCGGAAACCATATGGGTATAGTTATGGTCTTTGATGATTTGACTGACCTGGAGAAAGCGCAGCGAATGATAGCGTGGCGTGAAGTTGCTCGCAGGATTGCCCATGAAGTAAAAAATCCTTTAACTCCGATAAGGCTTTCAGCCCAAAGACTTAAACGGAAATATTCAGAAAAGATAAATGAACCGGTTTTTGAGGAATGTACTCAGATGATAATTGACCATGTTGATATGATTCGAAATCTGGTAAATGAATTTTCTGCTTTTGCAAGATTCCCAACGGCGAATCCTGAACCCTGTGAATTGCCGCCAATAGTCGAAGAGTCTGTAGCACTTTACAAAGAAGCTCATCAACATATTAATTTCAAAGTTATAATTTCAGATAAGATCCCGCGTATTAATCTTGATCGTCAGCAAATAAAGCAAGCTATGATTAATCTGGTTGACAATGCAATAGTTGCAATTAAGAAACAAGGCAATATTATTATAACTTTGACTCATGACCCTATATTAAAGATGGTGCAAATAGAGGTTGCTGATGATGGAGCAGGTATTCCTGATGAAGATAAAACACGTCTGTTTGAACCTTATTTTTCGACAAAAAAGGCTGGAATGGGTTTAGGGCTAACAATTGTCAGCACGATAATTTCCGATCATAATGGAAGGATACGGGTGCAAGACAACCAGCCCAAAGGAGCTAAATTTGTAATTGAACTGCCAGCTCAAGAGTCCGCATAAAAAGTGCCTAAAATGCCTAAAGTTAAGGAATTCTGCCATTTTATATAGATTCCTTCAGTCGTCAATGCGCAAAAGAGGAGTAACTTCGGCAACTTTCTATTATCAATTAACACGCCGAAGGCGTACCATAACTTTAGGCACTTTAGGGCACTTTAACATACTTTAGGCACTTCAAAAGTCCGCACCGAAGGGTGCTTCCGAAAATTATCACTAAGGAGCTATACCAAATGTTTCCATCTATTTTAATTGTTGATGACGAGCCTTCCATACTTCAATCTTTAAGCGGCCTGCTTGCTGATGAAGGATTTGAGGTTGAAACGGCCACAAATGGATATGAGGGATTAAAGATAGTTGAAGAAAATTCTCCTGATCTTGTTCTGCTTGATATATGGATGCCGGGTATTGATGGTATTGAAACCTTAAAAGAGATAAAGAAAAATTATCCAACTATTCCGGTTATAATTATAACCGGTCACGGAACAATAGAAACAGCCGTAAAAGCAACAAAGCTTGGAGCATACGACTTGATAGAAAAGCCGCTTTCCATAGATAACATTATTGTTACAATTAACAATGCACTTAATTTCAGACGACTTGAAGAAGAGAACAGGTATCTGCGCAAAAAGACGATTGAAAAACATTCAATAACCGGAAATAGTCCGCCGACTATAGCACTGAAAAAGCAGATAGAGCTTGTAGCCCCTACTGATACCTGGATATTAATAACGGGCGAAAATGGCACGGGAAAGGAACTGGTAGCCCGTACTATGCATCAGTTGAGTTCAAGGGTTGATCAGCCTCTTATATCTGTAAATTGTGCGGCAATTCCTGAGGAATTAATAGAGAGTGAGCTGTTTGGCCATGAAAAAAACGCTTTTCCAGGAGCAACTTCAAAGAAAAAAGGCAAATTCGAATTAGCTAACAACGGCACTATATTTCTGGATGAAATAGGTGATATGAGCTTGAAAACTCAGGCTAAAATTCTTCGTGTTTTACAGGAGCAGCAATTTCAGCGAGTTGGAGGCGGCAGAATATTAAGCGTTAATGTAAGAGTAATAGCTGCCAGCAACAAGGATCTTGAGGAAGAGATTGAAAAGGGTAATTTCAGAGAAGATCTTTATTACAGGCTGAATGTGATACCTGTTGAAGTTCCACCTTTAAGGGAGCGTTCTAAAGATATTCCTTTACTTGTTGAAACATTTCTTGATGAATGTGCTAAACAGAGTCGAAATACAAAAAAAACCATGACAGCGGAAGCAATTGAAGTAATACGCGCTTATTCATGGCCCGGAAATGTCAGAGAGTTGAAGAATCTTGTTGAAAGGATGGCAATAATGGTGGAAGGCGATATTATAGAGGCGTCTGATATCCCAAACGCTTATAAGCCGGAAAGTATGGAAAAGACAAGGTCTTTCGAAGAAGAGTTTTTTTTAATAGATTACTTAAAAGATGCTAAAAGAGCTTTTGAAAAAGCATTTATTCACAGAAAACTTTTACAGAATAAGAATAATTTCTCTAAAACAGCAAAAGCAATAGGTGTTAAACAGAGTTGTCTTAATAAAAAAATGAAAAAATGAATTAATCTGGGGGCATTCTTCATTCACCATATTTCCTCGCTTCCGTCATCTGCGGTCTGCCATGGAAACATGGCGTCCTGGTATCTGTTTGCCTTGCATATTTGTTTGCCGCGTCAAGGCGTCTGTATCTGTACATTAAAAGTGCGCGAGAGATTTTAGGAAAGTGAAGATTATAAAAAGGCAGAATGTAAAGCTCATCCCAGAATACATGCCCCCTGTATGCTTCTCCGTGCAATCCTCTTGCAGTTATTCCAGCATCTATATTTTTGTTGTGTAAAGACGCAGCAACAAGCAGGTGGTACGTGTGAAGGCGGACAATTTTTTGCGCAAGCCTGTCACCGGTAATTTTGATGTCTGCTTTATTCCAGATTGATATTACAATATATAATGACAATTTTATTTGGCTGTATTACGTCTTTTTTAAGTAGGTGAGAGAGAGGGGTATTAAAATTGCGTTTATCGCCTGTTAACGGTGACGATGCACCAGCCTAACGCAACATTGCTGAGGGTTGCATGGAAATCGAACAGAAACAAAAATTCGCACCTTGTAGTAATTTTTTTAAAAAATCTTTAATAAATTCTCATATCTTGGCCGAAAACAGTTGTCTTATATCGAATATCCAAAAACATATTGAAACTATTGATAATTTATATAAGTTTGTTTATGAAGCTATTAGGTAATAAATATCATCTATAAGGTTAAGTGTAATATCGATATGTTTTGCATTGTTCTGGTCGTATAACTTGTGTGACTGAAGTTATCAATTCTGTCGAGGATGCAAACCTGCCCCCAATGTTTTCCAACGTAGGTAAGCATCCACAATTTGTTTACTATAGAGAATGTCGTAATAAAGAAAAAGGCAATTGAAGAATACTTCTGGCTGATCGAAGAATACAAAGTATCTATTTTTGCCAAGGAACTTAAGACCGCCTTTCCTGTTTCTGAAAAAAAGCTTGATAAAAATTTAAAAGAAATTGAAAGAATGGTTTAAAAAGTTCTATACTTTGCACGGCTATAAACTGCGCTTTTTGAAACGGTCATGATTATAAGGAAAAATTAAACCACGAAGGACACAAAGGGGCACGAAGATTAGAATTAATGCTTTTTTATAATTTCTTTGTGTTCTTCGTGGCCCTACGGCCTTTCAATTGCTCGAAGTTTTTGAAAATTACATGAAAGGTTCATTCGTAAAAGGGATTTTTCAGAATCCAGAAAGCGTTTGAGCTGGCGGTTTAACGTGTACTTTGGAGATTTTTTTTCTTAGGGACAACAGGAGTGCGCTTAAAATGCAGAAAAAACGGACTTATGAAGAATTGGAAAAAAGGGTCAGGGAGTTAGAGAAAGAAGGCGCAGAGAGGAAGTCCATTGAGGAGGCATTGCGCAACACCAACGAGCTTTTGGAGAAGGTCTTCTCGACAACCCATATGTTGATCGCTTACATGGACACGGATTTCAACTTAATCAGGGTAAACCATGCTTATACAGTGGCGGATGGCCGCGACCCAGGATTTTTTGCAGGCAAAAACCATTTTGAGCTGTACCCCAATGAAGACAACCGGTCGATCTTCAGTCGTGTTGTTGAAAAAGGTGAACCATATACCGCCTACGCGAAGCCTTTTGAGTATGCAGAATATCCGGAACGCGGGATAACGTATTGGGACTGGACCCTTCAGCCTGTAAAAAAGGGTTCCGGGGAGGTGGAAGGACTTATTTTGGGCCTGGTAAATGTTACCAGGCGCATTAAGGCGGAAGGGGCTTTAAGGGAAAGCCAGAAGCATTTCATGACAGCCCAGGAAAATGAAAAAAAACGAGTTGCCCAGGAACTCCATGACAGCATAGGACAATCCCTGACAGCCATAAAGTTTGGGCTGGAAAACAGCCTGGACGAAAAAGCTGGACGTACGGCTGAGGCACAAGTGGAATCATTGATGGCCGTCATCCCCCTGGTTCAGCAGGCCATTGAAGAAGTCCGAAGAATCCACACAGAGTTGCGGCCCTCTATGCTGGATGATCTTGGCATCCTGGCGACTATTAACTGGTTTTGCCGTGAATTTCAGATGATTTACTCGGACATTAGAATCGAAAAACACGTGGCTGTGCAGAAAAATGAAGTGCCTGAGCCTTTGAAGATGGTCATCTTCCGGGTCTTGCAGGAAGCGATGAACAATATAGCCAAGCACAGTAATGCGGATTTTGTGCGTCTTTGCTTCAAGAAAACAGACGATGCCATAGCGTTGACTGTTGAGGACAACGGCCGTGGGTTTGATCCGGAAAAGGCGCTTTCTTTGAAGAATCCAAAGAAGCGTTTTGGGATTACCGGCATGAAAGAACGAACTGAACTTACGGGTGGGTCTTTTGCTATCAAGTCTATACCAAGGGTTGGAACCGCTATTTCAGCGTCCTGGCCACCGGACTCTTCTATATAGAAACAAAAAACTCTATTCCGTAATCAGCCCTTTTTCCATGGCAAAAGCTGTTAATGCCGAGGCATTGTGGAGGCTTAACTTTTTCATGAGGTTGGCCCTGTGTTTTTCTACCGTTTTTACACTGATGTAAAGGTAGCCGGCAATCTCTTTGTTCTTATAGCCCTCGGCAATCAATTTGAGGATCTGTCGCTCCCTCTGTGTCAAGCGCTCCCATGATGACTCGGCCTTTACAGGTTTCCTCCCCTCTAAATACCCTGCAACCAGCTTTTCTGAAATCCCAGGGCTGATATAAGGCTTGCCGCCCAGAACGCTTTCTATGGCCAGCGTCAGCTCCGCGTGGGTGGCGTCCTTCAGGACGTATCCATCTGCGCCGGCCTTCAACGACGCGAACACGTATTCCTCTGCCTTGTGAACTGTCAAGACCAGGACCTTTGTATCGGGACTCTGCTTCTTGATTTCTCTGATTGCATCCAGGCCATCCATCTTCGGCATGGAAAGGTCCATTAACACAAGGTCGGGCTTGAATTTCCGTATAGATCGCACGGCATCGCGGCCGTCTTCTGCCTCCCCGGCAACATCAAAATCAGGATTCGAAGATAGCAACGATCGCAGCCCTTCTCTGAGTATCGTGTGATCTTCTGCTATCACGATGCGATATGGTTT
>JAFDFV010000261.1 GCA_019309665.1 Deltaproteobacteria bacterium
AAAAAAATGAGTATAACCATAGATGCGGAGATATTTGAGGCCATTGAGAAGGTGGCAGAAGCCTGCAACATGGCGAAGAGCCAGTTGGCGCAGGAGGCCTTCAGATTGTGGTTCCAAAAAAGGACCGAAGAATTGATGGCCAAAGGATATGTTGAAATGGCAAGGGAAGACAGGAAATTTGCCGATACAACCCTTCACGCCCAAAAGGAGATTCTATCGTGAAGGACTTTCCTGCACGTGGCGAGGTGTGGCTTGTGAACTGGAATCCTGCCAGGGGAAGCGAACAGGCAGGTAAAAGGCCTGCTCTTGTTATCCAGAACGACATTGGCAATGAAAAAGCCTCCACCACAATTATAGCGGCCATTTCGAGTTCAGTTAAAATCTATCCTATGAACGTCAAACTTGATCCTCCAGAAGGAGGATTAAAGCGATCCTCTATCGTAAAAACAGGACAGATACTTACTGTATCCAAAGAGAGACTGGAAAAAAGACTCGGCCAAATCAGCGCAGAAAAGATGCAAGAAGTCAACCGCGCTATTAAATTAAGTTTAGACCTTTTATGATCCACCAGACCTTATAACGTCTATAATCAACAGCAATTCCCGATCACCGGGGGCCCCATCCACACAAGGAAGCAAAGCCCTACTATGTGCGGAATGCGCGCAAATTTTTGCTAATATATTAAATATTAACAGGGTTCACGTATAGAGGATTTCCCGCCCGAAGCGGACGGGTCACCCCATTAGTCCACGCCCATGCCACATAGCGGTAAATTCATGGTTCGTGTCCCCCCCGAGGTGCACCGAGACCTTGCCATTAAGCAGCAGAAGCCGGTGTGAGTCTCAATCGTCTTGCAAGCTCTAAATTGAGCCGGTAGTTAAACCTAAGTTGAACGATTTTTTGCGAAGAAATGTGCTAAAATCTTGATGCAGCAAGATTTGCGAAAAGCGCAGGCATGCCAATGGATATGTCGAGACTTTTCGCAAGTCCTTGATGCGCAACTCCTATTAAACAGTTGAAGGCAAACCTCTCAATCGTTTTTTTTCTTTCCTCACCACACAAAGTTTTCCAGGCTTGTCGGGATCCTGATTCCCACCATTTTAAAATATTTCTTTTGGTCTGAAGTAGGATCTGTTACTTTTCCGAATAAAGTTTTTTGCTGTAATTTTTCATTCGCCTCTCCTTTCCTATCATGCCTATCTTCGGGACCATCTTATCGTGTTTCTATCTCATAGACCGATAATCCGATGGATTCTCTGACCTCAGTCATAGTCGTCATTGCCAATTCTCTGGCCTGTTGTGTACCCCTCCTTAAAATAGCTTCGAGGGCTGACTTGTTTGATAACAATTGCTCTCTGATCCTTCTTGGTTCGTCCAGTGCTTTGTTTAATATTTCTATCAAAAGGGGCTTGCAGTCCCTTTGGCACCTATTTTGACGGCTTCGCAGTCAGCTTTAATTGCATTTAAGAAACTATCATTCTCAAAACATTTCAAAAGCTGAAACACGTAGCACTCATCAGGGTGGCCGGGGTCGGATAACCTTGGCTTCCTTGTATCTGTAACCATGCGGAAAACCTTTTTGGCAACATCATCAGGATTATCAGATAAGACAATATGGTTACCGTAGGATTTGCTCATCTTTCTGCCATCTATTCCAGGTATCTCAGGTGTGCCTGTAAGCAGGGGTTGTGGCAATGGTAAAATTTCCCTTTCGCACAGAGCATTGGCACGCCTTGCTATTTCTCTTGTTATTTCTATATGAGGAATTTGATCCTTTCCTACCGGAATTAACTCACCCTTGTAGAGGCATATATCTGCTGCCTGAAGTACAGGATAAAGAAGAAAGCTGCTTAACCCCTTCCCGTTTAGATGAAGCTCCCTTTTCTGTTCTTTATAAACAGGGTTCCTTTCCAACTCAGAGACAGTAACCAAATAAGAAAATATGAGGCTGAACTGGGGCAACTCTGGGATGTCAGATTGCCTGAAGATAACGCTTTTTTCAGGATTCAAACCGCAGGCAATCATATCTGCCAGTACCTCTATTGTGGTGTCTCCGATCTTCCTGAAATCGGGGCCTTGTAGTACCGGCGTGATAATCCGCTAAAAAAAAACAGTTATACTCCTCCACCTCTTGGAGCTTCGCCATGTTGGCGACAGCCCCTAAGACGTTGCCGAGGTGCAAACCCGCTGTGGGACGAATGCCACTTAAAACACATCTTTTTATATTCATAATCCTTCTTCTTCTCGGTTAGTGTGCCGGATTTGCAATCTTAGCGGAGAATAACTTTCCGTTTACCTTTTGCATTTCTATCACTTGAACTCTTTTAGAGTAATCCATCATGAGGATCATAATTTTCCTTACAAACTCATCATCAATGCCCAATGCCCTTGAAAAATTGATTCTATCTTCTATAACTTCCTTTTCCCTGTCGGGGTCAAAAACAGGCCTGCCAACCCTAAGCTTGATTTTGCCTATATGTCGACAGGCTTCCGTCCGTTTTACGATAAGACTGAGTATCTCATTATCAAGCCTGTCGATTTTACTCCTCAAAGTTGACATTTCTCCCTGACAGTGTTCGTTTGACCATTCCATGATTTCTACCTCCTTTATTTAAGTTCTATCTAAAAAAATAAGAGTTTCTCTAAAGTGGGTTTCCTTTCTATCTTTGTAAGATTCGGTTATAGTTTGAGCATGAAGCGTGCCGGAAATTGAATAAAAGCATTCGTGAACGCAGTTTTTATGAGTTGGTTGAGCCTAACTATTCAAGATTACATGAAAATATTTCTATATGGGAATGCTGAATCGAAGTGTTTTTTAAAATAAGCTGATAAATGCTTGGCCTTATCAAACCTAAACGTAATGAAAAAGATACGAAAGTATTATTACTCGGTAATAAATTCTTTACATAATAGGCATTTTTATGCTATAAGGTTAAATATGATTACCAATGAACAAAATGTTGGATCTTTGCTGCTGCGGCTTGGAGAAAGATTGAAAGAGGCACGCCTGGCTCGCAACGAAAGCCAGGAACTGTTCGCACAAAGGCTTGGCTTAACCCGCCAGTCGTACAGTAAAATGGAAAAAGGTTCTCCACAAACGCTGATTGGCAAATGGCTGGAGGCAAGCAGCATCCTTGGCCGGCTTGACGGCTGGCAGGAGGTTCTGACCCCAAAAGAAGACCTGTTTGCGAAATTCAAAAGAAAAACCAGTAAGCGGCAGCGTGCAGGGGGAAGGCGAAAGAAAAAGACATGATGCTCACAGTATGGTTGACTCTGCCTGCATCGGAGGTTGTCAAGGTTGGAGAACTGGCTATCGACGATCCTGATGCCAAAGGAGCGCTGGAGGGACAATTTCGCTATACTCCTGAATATCTGGAGAATCCGAAAGCCTTCCCGCTTGACCCGCTGCATTTGCCGCTGTCTGCGGATATCTTTGATGCAGATCGGCCTCATGCCGGAGTCCATGGCGTTTTTGAAGACAGTCTCCCGGACGATTGGGGCAGGAGACTCCTGGCCCGCCACTACAAGCTGGGCCGCAAAGACCAACGTATCCCACAATTGTTACGGTTGTTAGGAACCCAGGGTTTGGGGGCTTTGAGCTACATGGAAAAAGGCCGACCGGACTTGAAAACGACAGGGGTTCCCCTTCGTCACCTTCAGGAACTGGTGCTGCTGGCGGAAAGATTTGAGCAGGACGGAGCTGTAGACGACGATGAACTTTCCCTGTTGTTTCAGGCAGGCAGTTCACCGGGCGGGGCCAGGCCCAAAGCGCTTGTCAAAGATGAAAGCGGCGCATACCTGGCAAAATTTGCCAGCGCCAGGGATCAACTGGACGTTGTCAGCTTGGAAGCCACTGCCATGGAGTTAGGCCGCAGGGCAGGCATTGAAACAGCCGATAGCAGGCTTTTAGCGCTTGGTTCCAGAAAATGCCTATTGGTGAAACGATTCGATATCAACGAAGCCGGTGGTCGCAATCATTTGGTCAGCATGCAGTCACTGCTCAAGGCCGATGGATATTATTATGCCAGCTACAGGGACTTGGCAGAGGTAATTAGGCATGTATCTGCTTTACCTGCGCAGGATCTTCACAAGCTTTACAGGCAAATGGTATTCAATGTGATGATCGGCAATACCGATGACCACCTGAAAAATTTCATTATGCTGCACAATGATGAAGGCTGGAGACTAAGCCCGGCATTCGATCTGGTGCCAAACATCGGCTTTAACAGGGAACATGTGCTGCGCATCGGGCTTGATAACAGGCCGCCTGATCTTGAAACACTCCTGCAGGAGGCTGGACATTTCGGGTTAAAACGACGACAACAGGCCAAGGAAGTAGTAATGGAGGTTCATGAGGCTGTCTTAGAGTGGCCTGCAATTTTTACTGCCAATAAAGTGTCGGCGAAAGATGCAGAAAGTATTGGTAGAGATATAAGCCAACGACTGAAAAAATGTTTGAGATAGCACCACTTCTTAAAGCGGTGCTTGCCTGACTGCCACCGACATCCAGAGCCATTCCGTTTTGTTTGAGTTCATATCCGTCTTTACGTTGCAAGTAGACTCTTAGAGGATTTGCATTTGGTTTTTTCTCTTTAAACCCGAAAATTTTACTAAACAATTCCCTTTTGAATACTTTTTTATTGCTCCGGTGTACCTCAAAGAAAATCGCTAACACCGCTTTGATGTAGTAATCTGCATGCTCCTGACGAATTGTTAGCTGATAGGGAATATTATCAGCCCTATTGCCAATAATTTCCCCTTTAGTCTCCAAAATCTTCCTGCACAACTTAATTAGCTGATCTCTATCCAGCTCACTGAACCAAGTGTCTTGAGAAAAAGAATCGGGTTGCGCGGTAACAGATTCTTTTTTTTGTGAAGAAATACCTTCGGGCTGGTTCGCAGAAATCCATACGATTTCCTCTGGACCAATCTGAAGCGAATCATAACTTTTAGCCCTTTTGGCCTTAATTGTTTCAAAAATGACCTTTACTATCTCGCGAACATTCTTCCAGGCATAATTTTTAAGATCCAGCCTGGCCACGACCCCGAGTTTATAATCAGGAGCAAATTTTGATAACACGTTTTCAACTAAAATTTCTATATCTTCCTGTCTTTGGGATATTGGCGGTAATTCTATATGTATACAACGGTCAGCCAACTCTTCTATAATTTTCTCAGGACGATTAGTGGTCAGAATCACCCATGCCTCATTTTTTTCCTGGTCACCAAATAACGGCTTGTATATGCCGGGGCTAATGGCAGTAAGCAGATTATTTTGCAATTCAGGAGGACATGAACCTACCTCGTCAATCACAACGGTCCCATTTTTTGCTCTTGGAAAGGCCCCTTCTATAGGATTATCCTTCAACTTGCTTCCAAAAAGGTCAGCACGGATATCCTGAGTGTTGTCTCTTGCAACAATGTTGACAATTTGGAGTTCTCCTTTTCTGAACCCGTTTTCAACAGCAACTTGGTGAATCACCTCTGCCAGATAGTTTTTCCCCTCTCCCATTTCTCCTGTTACCAACAGGGCAAATGGCCCTGGCTTCTTTTCCCGCACAAAATTTACTGCCTTACTAACAGCCCTTGCAGTTGCCTTGGAACGTGCCCCAAGCAACTCACGGATACGACTTTCAATTTGCTCAACTACACCAATGCGTTTGTCTAACCATGAAATAATTCCGAGCTGTGCGGTTAGCATTTACTGTGTTTTGTCAGTAAGTTGATTGCCATGAAGGTTCTGTCGTAGTAGCGGCTTTACGCAACTTCCCAAATTGCTTTGGGCGGGATAAACCCGCCACAACAGGAATCTGTCGATAAAGATTAAAGCATTCGAAAGGACCTGGAAATTACCTACCCGCACAGCTCGCAAAAATTTGGATCAGACAAATTTTTCTGATGGTATCTTCCACCTGTTGATCCAGTGCGGCAGCAATTCCGCAATTCTGACCACGCGCCAAAACCATACATATGATATGAGCAA
>JAFDFV010000262.1 GCA_019309665.1 Deltaproteobacteria bacterium
GCTTTTTGCGGGCCTATGATGTTTTTTATAACGATGTAATGATGTAGAAAAAAAGTGATGGAATGTAATCATCTTTTTTTCAGATTTAGGCGACAACTTGCTTGACATTTACCGGTCTGGTACCGGGCAATCCTAAAATGAAAACCAAACGGCCAACGGCTGAACGATTGCTTTCTCAATTTGATAACATTCATCTTCTTATTCAGGAAAACGAAACGCGGGTAAAAGGCTTTGTCATTGAAAAGTTAAATACTTTGCAATGCCGAATTTTATCATTGCTAAACTTACCAGTAGATATCTTTGACCTGTCCTTTGCCGAACCAAAAATAAAAAATTCAAGTAAACTTGCATCCCACACGGCGCTTCGCTTGCGTGGGATGCTCGACTCCGCGGGGGTGGCTTTAAACCACCCCCTTGGAAGGGGGATGCTGCGCCCCCTTTGACCCCCAGCATAGGGTTCCCCCCACTAAAAGTGGGGGCTGATAAACGAGTTAAAACTATCGAAAGCTAAGTAATGAAATTGATTCATTGAGAAAGGGGAAACTTATGAAATGTGTGGCTTGTGATTCATACACCTTTCAGTTTATATTCGAAAAGAATAGCTGTCAAATAGAAAAATGCTTGGTTTGTGGCCTCGTGCAGGTTACGAATCGACCGTCCAAGGAAGAGGTTGTGGCGATATATGACAAGGATTTTTTCGAAACATATTATAGAGAGCTGGAAAACAATAGGAAAAAACAACGATATGAATACCTAAATTTCAATAATAAGTTGGACCAGATCGAAAAAAGAACCGCCAAAAAGGGAAACATCTTAGATATTGGATGTTCTTTCGGATTCTTCCTAGATGCCGCAAGACAGCGGGGATGGACAGTCGCAGGTATAGATTTGGCAGAATATGCTGCAAAGTTTGCCGCGCAGCGTTTTGGCATACGTGTCATAAATAAAACAATCACGGAAGCCGAGTTTGAGGAGAATTCGTTTGATGTGATTACAATGTGGAATACCATTGAGCACCTCATAAATCCCAAGCAGGAATTAGAACACTTGAGTAATTTTTTGAAAGACGATGGCCTCTTGGTCGTAAGTACAGCAAATGTAGATAGTCTTCGGGCCAGGATTGAGGGTAGGAGATGGCGTATTTGGATCCCTCCTGAACATCTCTCTTTTTTTTCTCCACAAACCATGCGTAATCTATTTGACAAATGCGGCCTTGTGATATTTGATCAGGAAACTGCTGTTCCTTACGAAGGATGTTTAAGGAAATTGAAAATTTACAATTTGCTCGATAAACTAAAAGTGAGTGATAATGTGGTATATTACGCAAGAAAACTGGAAATGAACTAGATCAAAAGCTGGTAGCATTCCGGAGCATGAGGGATATTCAAAAATTAAGGCCAAGACCAATAAACATCTTCACCTCCTTGTGAATGTCAATCACTTTGACACGCACGTGATAGCACTTCAGACCCATCATTACGTGAAGAGAGTTAGGGTAAACCGACGAGTTGGTGTATCTCTGATTGAACCTCGTGCCTTTCTGTTGACCTGCTGTGTGCTAATTCTGTTTTTTTTTGCTAGTACAGTGGCAGGTGGAAGTCGTTTGGAAATCACGGAAAACATCGTTAATTCGGGCTACTTGGTGTATGCGGGAAAGCCTATTTTTCCATATGGCCCCAGTCCGCAGAACATTCTAACCTACCTTCCACGGGGCAACGGTAACGATGTGTCCGACTGGATTAACTGGGCTAAGAAATTCGGGATAAATAATGTTCGCTCTTACCCTCCTAGCACCAAAGTCGGTGAGCCTGCTACAAATGTGTTCGAAAAATCAACTGCAGATCCCGGTAAGTTTGATCTAAATCTTTTTAACGACAGGTACTTTGAGGAGCTGAGAAAAGCCTGCCTGCTGTTGAAACAACATAACATCATCGTCCACCTTCAATTTTGGCAGGCTGTTTATTGGAAAAAAGTATGGGAGGACTGTTATTACAACCCTAAAAATAACATCAATCCTGATATTTCAACCCATGCCGGACCGGGTGAGTTTGTGACCATGAAAAATCCTGCTTTGCTGGATCACCAGAAAAGATACGTGCTGAAGATATTGGATGCGACAGGTGATTTGGGCAATGTTTTCTACGACATCATGAACGAAATTGGAAACGGGACGGGGACAAGTGAAGAGTGGGTCCGGGAAATTATCAACACCATACATCACTGGGAAACAAATAACAAAATTGACGTCCTTCTCACCTTAAACGATGAAGGTGGGATGAGAATGGGAGATTTCTCCCTGGAATGTGACGGATTGGACATGATTGTTAAGGACTTAGGCAGATATGATGAGCATGTCAACGCTAAATCTCAATACCACAAGCCTACGATATCTGTGAGAAATATCGACTATGATTATCAATTGAAAAAACGGGGGTATTTTGCAGGTAAATATAACCTGGAGGTCAACACAGATGGCAATCTTCAGACTAGAGGCCGAAAATACTGGTGGCGCATGTTTATGGCTGGCGTTCAAATTGCCGGCGGATACGCTGACACATATTCCAAGAAAGACACTTCTTTCTTTTTCAAAGCCGCACATAAAATGACAAAGAAAGTGGGTATATCGAAGTTTTTTCCTTTGGAAAGTAAGGCCTCCTATCCCCTGAATCAACTTTCTGAGGAAAACTTTATCCATTTTAGAAGGTTTGTGGATCAGATATGCGATTACCAGTATTTGAGACCATCGAGCGGTATCTTGGTAGGACATCCAGCAAGACACAGCTATTGCTTGCAATCAGAAAAAAAAGCGATCATTTATATAGAATCACCTAACGGGCGGGCAGGATTTAATTATGTCCAAACAAAAGCTAAGCTTACTAATTTGATGTTAGAGGATGGCCACTATCAAGGCACCTACTATTTCCCAGCCAATGGCCGAAAGGAGACCTTTTTAATTGAACTTGAAGCAGGTGAAGGGGAACTACTAATGCCATCGTTTAAAGACGATCTCGCAATAATCATCCGACAAGATTGAACTCGGCTACATAGAACCACACTCTTGAGTTGAATTATGCCTCTGCCAATAGCCCATTCCGCTGCTGGAATTGACGGATATCTTGTCTTCAAAAAAAGGAACCTGGATAGCCCGTTGAAACAAGAGTTGTTCCTGTTGGGATTATGTCTTTTCCTTGCCAACCTTCCGGATCTGGACTTTATTCCTGGATTTCTATGCGGTGAACCTGGCAGATTTCACCACGGTCCCAGTCATAGCTTGGTCGTTGGACTGCTTGGAAGCCTGATATTTTACCGATTTGCGAGCTATTGGCTCACAGGGATTTCAAGAAAACGGATTTTGGGCTGTTGCCTTGTATCGCTCCTATCTCATCCCATTTTGGACTACTTCTCCGCAGATACCTCTAAGCCTTTTGGAGTGCCTTTATTCTGGCCTTTTGATACTGAATATTGAAATTGATCCAAGCAAATTCTAACAACAACAAACCCAAATATGCTAAACTGGGGTATGCACTTGACTCCGGTTAATTGTCTATAAGAGGCTGAATTAACTGAGCTTTTGGCATGTTTTCATAATAGAAACACAACACATCAAAAAGCCTTTATATTCAAAGCATACCCCAGTTATGCTAATTCACCTCATCGTTGCTGCCAGACCCAACTTCATGAAAATCGCCCCTCTTTACTATGCCTTGAAAAAAGAGGATTGGGCAGTTCCAATTATTGTTCATACTGGCCAGCACTATGACCTCAATATGTCCGATGCCTTTTTCCAGGATCTCGGACTTCCTGAACCCGATCTTCATCTTGGTATAGGAAGCGGCACCCATGCAGGACAGACCAGCCAAGTCATGATAGCTTATGAAAAGGCCCTTCTGGAAAGGCGGCCCGACTTGATCGTTGTGGTGGGAGATGTCAACTCCACAATTGCCTGCGCCCTTGTCGCTTCCAAGATATCGTATAAACCCACAAACCCAAGTAACTCAATAAACCACCCTAAACGTCCGCTTATTGCCCATCTGGAAGCGGGTCTCCGTTCCTTTGATCGAACCATGCCGGAGGAGATCAATCGGCTGGTGACTGATGCCGTGGCCGACATCCTTTGGACTCCCTCCCCTGATGCCGACGACAATCTAATCCGCGAGGGCGTTATCCAGGAGAAAATCCATCGTGTCGGCAATATCATGATTGACTCCATTGAGATGCTTCGGCAGAAAATTCAGAAACAGGCTGTTTACGAGGAGTTTGGGTTCAAACCAGGCGACTTCGGCCTCGTTACTCTACACCGTCCATCAAATGTTGACGATCCTGAACTTCTGAAACAAATCTGCCAGACACTCACCCGTATTGCCCAAACAATCCCTTTGATATTTCCTATTCACCCTCGAACGCTAAAGAATCTTCAGCAGAATGGGTTAATGTCCTTGTTGAAACAAGTCAAAGGATTACTCCTTCTTAAACCGCTCAGTTATATTCGTTTCATGAATCTGGTATTTAATTGTCGTTTTACCATTACGGACTCTGGAGGTATCCAGGGAGAAACTACTTATCTCGGCATCCCTTGTCTCACAATACGCCCCAATACTGAATGGCCTATCACCATTAATCATGGAACCAATCATCTTTGTACGCTGGAAAATCTTGAGAAACGAGTGGAAGCTACTCTTGCAGGAAAAGCCGCGCAGGGCAGTACCCCTGAATTCTGGGATGGCAAAACGGCCAACAGAGTGGTCAAGACAATCAAGAGCCTACATCCTCAATGGCTATGAAGATTTTTCGCTCTTCGACTCAAGAAACTTAATGAGCTCAATTGACCCAACGAACCTAACGAATAAGGATAGATTGTGTGAGCGCAGCGAACCACGATCTTATCCGGTTGTTGGACAAGCCCGGTGTGTCTGCATATTCTGTATATAAGGAGATATCTTTTTTTGAACAAGGGTGGGAAGCGCGCTTTCAAGAAGCGCACTTTTTTCAAGGCGAGGGAGTGCCTTAACCTGTAATAGGCTTTTAAAAAATTATCTGTTTCATAAAAAAGTTTTTCCTCCTGTTTTGAATGAATTGCAAGCCTTTGCCATCAAAAAAAGCTATCCTGGTTTCCATGCAGTTAGACGAAATCCCAGAATAACCATGGGTGACTTACAGCAGGGACATTTAAAAACAGGTCTTGGACGCTGTTTAATCGCTTCAATAACAACATGCAAAATCAATTGCACCAGAGACAGCAACTTTTTTGCATTACCATGAAGAAACCCATAGTCCCTGACTCTCCGCAATCCTTTGGGTAGAACATGTTGCAAGATGAGGTGCAAAAAATCCTCTCCTTTGAGGGTGCGATATAGTGTATTACCGGTTTTGCTTTCAATATACTTAAAAGAGAGAGCCTTTGGCATTAGGAAATATCAAATTTGGATGACGATGCTTACTCCAGAGTGCACGCAATCCCAGTAAAGTGAGATCAGGCAAAGGTACCAGCCGATCTTTATGCCCTTTGCCCCTGCGGATATGAACCTGTTTGTACCCGGTATCGATATCAGCGACTTGAAGAGATAAGGCTTCTTCGAGACGAAGTCCCATTGAATAGGTGGTCAATAAAAAAACACGATAACGCAGTTTTCGTGTTGTCCCAATGAGTCGCTCTATTTCAACAGGGGTAAGAATATCAGGTATTGTATGGATCTTTGGAGGCTTTATAATATTAAGCCATTGCCAATCAAGTTTGAGTACGTACCTCCAATAGAATTGCAGGCCATTTCGATCCACTTTGACTGTGCTCCATGAGTAGCTATCGACCAGCTCTCCAAAATAGATTTCTAATTGTTCAGTGGTCAATTGATCGGGGCAGCAATCAAAATGTTCACTGATTCGGCGGACAGCCCGAGAGTATGCATCAATGGTTTTCTGACTTTTGCCCTGAAGTTTGAGTAATCTCAGGTGACGTTGATAGAGTTTCTTAAATCGATTTACTTCTGTTTGATTCATGGTATACTCCTTTTTTAAAAGTGCCCGAAATTGGACAAGTATAGGAGTTATACACTATTTTTGATTTTTT
>JAFDFV010000263.1 GCA_019309665.1 Deltaproteobacteria bacterium
CTATAGGCCTTTTCAAACTCTGTAACATTAAGCTTAATATTATTCCTAGCATCAGCCACTGCAAGACGCCCAGTTTCTTCAACGAATATTTTGAACTCAGGTACTAATTCTTCAAGCAAAATGCGACCTTCTACTGGCTGTTGTGTTCTATCTTTCCGCGGCATTTTGGGGTTTCTCTTTATAATGATTTCTTCCATGGGCCAAAATAATACTGTCTGTGATGAATTGCTTGCTTCAATACCGATAGACTCGTAAAAACCAACAGGGGGATCTGCTCTACATTTTCCTCCTACAAAGATAGTTTCACGGTGCTTTGACACATCATGTTGTTCAAATATCATGTTTATTAGGGCACTTTTCGATTCCCAATATTTTCTCACCTCAGGAAAATAGCTATCATATTCTGCGAGGTGTGACTGAGGAGGGTTTGCGTTTTGTCTACCTAAAATGTCACAAGGCGATATCTTTCTCAGGCTTTTTTCACAAGTTACATCCCTAAACCCTTTTTCTCCTGAGGCGCAAAATCCGAATGCATTAAGAGCATAAGTAATACACTCAATCAACGAGTCCATATTAAAAAATAATGATGCTAAGTGATATTCAGTTTCACTCGGAAGGTGTGGCCTATGCATCCAAGCGTGCACTGCATGATAGTGACTACATACACCGTGAACTCGAGCGTAACTGCCATATAGGCCACCTCTAAATGAGCCAAACCAATCGCTTTCATTTCCATAGTTATAATCTTGACACGATAGCAATGCATACTCGTCAAGTTGATGATAGCTATTTAAACTGAATTCTAATAAAAAGTCTAACATATTTATTATGGCCTCTCGCGGTAGGAACGCCGGTTACCCAGCGCCCCCCGCACAGACCCGGACGTGCGGTTTTTCCGCATCCGGTTCCTCGGTTGTACTCGCTTTCGCGCAAGGCATTTGCCTTAATTGCTATTCCCCGTAGTGAGGTTTGCTCGTATTCTCCCAGCCCTACATTGTCCGGTACGAGTTTCCTTTGCGGGCTACGTACTTCCGTCAGGTCCTTTCCCATGTAGTGGGCTTTCCCCACCTCTGAGTAGTATGCCTGATAAGACACCCCATCGGCATTTAGAGGCACATCAGGTGTCCAACATGTCTCCCACCAGGGTTTTTGTTCCTTTAATTCTGATGAATTCGGTTTCATAATTCCTTGAACACTATCCATCCAGGACCAAATTTCCTGGAACCTTTGGGGCTTCCCGAGTTCTACGGCGTATCTCTTCTTGCATGCCACGGCCTGTGGACTCCGGCGGACCTTCACATTCTCGCCAATAACGAATGCTTCTGTCTTGCCTTCGGTGCACGTTAAAACCCTCGGCATCCGCAATTGTAATTTCGAAGCTGTACCAGCACTTCAGGGTGCGCGACCACCCCTACGGCCTACAAGATTCTCTGCCTACGCTTAACCCATCTTGTTCGCTGCATTCATTTATACAACTCCGCCATGGGTCCAAGGCTCGATACGGGTGGGTGGCTAACCCTTACAGGAAATCATTACTGATTTCCTCACGACAGGGACTTTCACCCTGCAAGATACGCCGAGCTTTGCTCGGCGCGATAACGTGGAGCTCACCAGCACCAGAAGCCAATGAGATCTTGGCAAAAGTGACGTTTTATACCGAAAATGGCAGACGCGAAAAACGCGCTGGCTTCTGGTGTCAGGTGGAGCGCATTGTTATGTGATTCCATACAGTTAGCTTGTTTCAATTTCGAATTGTTTATGCAGTTTTACTATAGTTTATTTGTTGATTCTTAGCGACTTCAATTATGTTATGTTGCACTCCTCGTAAAATTAAAGGCCTATTACCATAATTCAGGTTTATTAAGTGCTTCTACACAAAACGAATTACCTTTAATCGGTTTAATTTCATCACTAACCAATGATTGGCCTAGCCACCCTTCTGGGTACGTTAATTTTAAGGGGGCTTTTACTACTTTTTCTGCAATGATGCTAAATCCAACTTTAGAGTAAAAAATAGGATCACCATAAGTAAATGCCAGCTCTACTTCATTCTCTTTTAAGGTGTTCAGTCCGAAATTAATCAACTTCTGACCTATTCCCTTTCCTTGATAGCTTGTGTGTATTGCTACTGGAGATAAAATAAAAGCATTAACTTCACCTTCAAACGTCAGCCGAGATAAAATTATACTACCGATGATTAGATCATTTGCAGAGGCTACAAAACTATAAAGGTCATGACCATCAGTATTAGTCAGTAAATCATAGGCTAAGTCTCCTATTAACAAGCCTTCTGATTGCCCTTCTGAATCTGAAAATGTCTTAGTGAATAGCTGTTTAATTTCTTCAATGTTGCTGGGATTATATGTTGAAAGTTTCATTTATTTTCCTTTATGTAGTAACTTGTTAAATTTTTAACTTCAGAATTTATCTCTCATTTTGCTTATCTTTTGCAGCGCCTTGTTGTGTGTTAAGGTGTTGATATATTGGCATTTTGGACTATTGAACTTTTGTAATTATGTTGTTTTTATGTGTAGCCCATTCATGCAACAGATCTTCAAGGTAGGATACAATTTCGTTTTCTTTAATATTGTTAGGAATGATAATGTCATGAGCAGTTCTTTTCTTCCCTTCATTGCCTAAATAAAAAGTGACCCAATTATTTGATATTTTAGTCACCTCTATTTTTCTTCCATATGCATTGAGTCTCATAGTTTTCCCGCACATAATGGGGCAAATCAGCCGCGCGTCTTTTTGCGTCGGCTGAATTTGCATGGTTAGAGGGTCTCTTCCTCTTTATGTACTCCTGCCATGAATGCAGCATTTTGGTCTACCTCAAGTAGGAGTTCTCGGAATGTATCCATTGCCTTGCTACAAGCGTCCAAGTCGCTATTAGATTTAGCAACCCGGATGTGGTCAGAAGAGTCTGGATGCCATTCTTTTGTTTTCCGATGTGCAATTTGGTTTCGTCGCTCAAAGAGGTCACGGAATGCGAGAAAGGCTGGATGTTTCTTTTGAATACAGCCTTTCCCCAACAATGCAATGGTAAGGGCAAGTTTTGATTCAAGTGAGCAGCGCTCGATGTGGGATTTGAAAAAATCTTCACCTGTAACGTATACTCCAAAAGCATTAACTGCACCTTCGATATGAATTGCAGTTAGCAGCACAGCATGGATTCGTGCAAGATCCGCGGCCTCTCTTGCGGCCCTGGATGCATGTTCAACCCAACCATGATTTATTTCTTCCTCACTGGCTTCTTGAAGTAACTTGTTTATGCAGCCCTTAGCTTCATCGTTTTTCAATTTCGCTTCAGAGATTGCGGCACGAACATGGCTTTCTAATATATTATCGGCAGAGTAAAGTGCATTTATTTCCTGATATGGAAGTGGATTAAACATTTATTTGACCTCTAACGTCTGAACTGAGCCGCCACGCTGTGATATGGCGCTGATTAATAACTATACGAAAGCCGCATGACTTTGATGGTCGGACTCAAGTGATTTGTTGGACGAAGCCGCTACGCGGCAGAAAAAAAATCAAAAATAGTGTATAACTCCTATACTTGTCCAATTTCGGGCACTTTTAAAAAAGGAGTATACCATGAATCAAACAGAA
>JAFDFV010000264.1 GCA_019309665.1 Deltaproteobacteria bacterium
GGCAGGCGGATGGTGTGTCGTTGAAAAAGGTAACATGTCTAATATACTCGTGATAGAAGAGGGTCGAAAGTGGTTGAATTATGTTAAGAAGGCGCTTGTGCCCCCTCACGATCTCGATTGTTGGTCCGATGAAAAAAATATCGGAACGTTTTTAAAGCAAAAAGAATATGCAATCATTCTGTTGAGTCTCCAGTTGGAGAAATTGGACAGCTTCGGCATGTTGAAACGTGTCAAGTTGTTGAGTCCTCATACACCTGTTATAGCCACAAGTGAAATTGATGAACCAAGTTTGATCGTCAAGGCAGTTAAAGAGGGCTGTTTTGATTTTATTAGTTATCCATTCAACGGGCACTGGAAAACAGACATCTGAGGAATGAAATTGACTACTTAAGACACGAGCAAGACGTGATCTACGAATTTGACAGAATCATTGCTCGTAGTCCTTGCATGAAGCAAACCATTGTCACCCTCAAGAAGTTTTCCAGAACAGACTCAACAATTTTGATTACTGGAGAAACCGGAACAGGTAAAAGTTTTTTGTCCGGGGCTATTCATTTTAACAGCCCCAGACAAAACAAGCCTTTTATTAAAATCAATTGCGCCAATATTCCGGAGTTCCTTTTGGAAAGCGAACTGTTTGGCCATGAAAAAGGGGCTTTCACTGGTGCGACTAAGACACGCATAGGAAGATTGGAGCAAGGAAAAGGGGGAACCGTATTCCTTGATGAAATTGGTGAAATGAATCTGGGTCTGCAAGCCAGTATGTTAGGAGTGCTGGAGGAAAAATCATTTGAGCGTGTGGGTGGAAACAAGACCATCCATTCAGACGTCAGGATCATTGCAGCTACAAACAAGAGTCCGGAAAGAGAAGTGGCAGAAGGTGCATTTCGAGAGGATCTATACTATCGTCTTAATATTTTAAGGATACATTTGCCGCCTCTAAGAGAACGAAAAGAATGCATCAAGCCTTTGGCCTATTACTTTTTGAACAAAGCCTGTAGTAATTTAAAGAAAAAAATTGAGGATTTTTCCCCCAAGGCGCTGGAAGTCTTTAAATCTTATTCCTGGCCAGGTAATATTCGACAGTTCGCCAACACCATTGAGAGAGCCGTTATTCTCGAGGACTCACATTGGATCCGGATAGAAAATATCATCCTGCCAGAACCGATCAAGAGGGAGTCCAAAGAGGAAGCCACCACTCATGCTCACGTTCAATCGCTCGCAGGCCAGGAAAGGGATGCTGTTTTGAGCGCATTAGAGGAGAGCCTTTGGGTGCAAAAGAAAGCAGCCGGGTTGCTGGGTATTAGCCCCCGGGCACTTAATTATAAGGTTAAAGTGCCATCTCTACACGGTGCCATAAGAGTTACTTTAACCCCTTTGAGGTGTACGAATTGCTCATTGAAGTCGCATTGGCCTTCGGGTCCAAAATAGTCTTGAACGATTCCCCAAACAAAATGCATCAAAGTGGTCTTAAATTCCGTGAGCATGGAATCATATGAAGCCCAGTACTCAATGTCACTTTGTACTTCAATTTCAAGGTGTGGTACCTGCCTTTCTGCACTGGAAATCTTCCGGAAGGTTACGTCAATGGTACCAAAAGGTGTCAAGAAACGTTTTTCCGTTGTTCCCTCCTTGTTCACTTTTGTGGACAAGACCACAAACGGTATGTTTAAATGAATATTGTGCATCAAGGGCCTCTTTTTTTGTTGGAGTACATCCTTATTCGTCAGTTCCAAGTTATATAAGCAACTTTTATTCCAAGAAAGGGATTCTTGCAATTTAAAATAAAATTAATTATGGAGGATGCATGGACTACAAGAAGACACTCAACCTTCCGGTTACAAAGTTTCCTATGAAAGCTAATCTGGCGAGGCGCGAGCCTGATCAGTTGGAATCATGGAAGGAGTGCTGTTTATACGATAAGATAAGAAATGTTTCCAAAGGACGGGAAATGTTTATCCTGCATGACGGCCCTCCTTATGCAAATGGTAATATTCATATTGGCACGGCTCTTAATAAAATTCTGAAAGATATTATTGTGCGTTCACGTCAGATGTCCGGTTTTGATGCTGTTTACGTGCCGGGCTGGGACTGTCACGGGCTTCCTATTGAGCATAATGTTGACAAGGAGCTTGGATCTAAGAAAAAAGATATTTCTCAGACAGATTTCCGCAGATTATGCAGGTCATATGCAGAAAAATATGTTGATATCCAGCGTGAAGAGTTCAAGCGTCTTGGTGTTATGGGGGAATGGGACAATCCTTATTTGACGATGAATTACAATTATGAATCCATAATTGCACGGGAATGCTGCAAGTTTGCTCTGGATAACAGTCTTTTCAGGAGCAAAAAACCTATACACTGGTGTTGCAGTTGCAAGACTGCTCTTGCGGAAGCGGAAATCGAACATCATGACGAGCCTTCACCTTCTATATTTGTTAAATTTCCTTTAATAGACGACCCTGGTATTACCGCGTTGAAAGATAAAAAGGTCAATTTGATTATATGGACTACAACGCCCTGGACTTTACCCGCAAACCTTGCGGTAGCTCTTCACCCTGATTTTGTTTATGCAGTTGTTGAAACAGGAGATGATGAGGTTTTTATTCTTGCAAAAGATCTTGTTGATGGTTGCATGAAAATTTTTGGAATTTCTGATTTTTCCATAATCGCAGAGATTGATGCTAAAAAGCTTGAGCATAAAAAATGCCGTCATCCTCTCTATAACAGGGAATCCCTTATTATCCTTGCTGAGCATGTTACGCTGGATGCAGGGACCGGATGTGTTCATACCGCTCCAGGGCACGGGCGTGAGGATTATGAAATCGGTCTTTTATATGATCTGGATCCTTATTCTCCGGTAAATGAAAAAGGCTGTTTTACTGATGATGTTGAGTTCTTTAAAGGCCAGTTCGTATTTAAAGCCAACAATGGGATTATTGATAAATTGAAGGAGACCGGGGCACTTGTTGCCCAGGAATCGATTTCGCATTCCTATCCGCACTGCTGGCGCTGCAAGCGGCCTGTTATATTTCGAGCAACTCCGCAGTGGTTTATATCTATGGACAAAACAGGCCTGAGAGAGAAAGCTCTTGATGAAATAGACAGGGTTGAATGGATTCCTGCCTGGGGTAGAGAAAGAATTCACGGAATGATTAAAAATCGACCGGACTGGTGTGTGTCCAGGCAGCGGGCATGGGGTGTACCTATAACTTTATTTTATTGTGAAAAATGTGAGTCTGTATTCATAAATCATGAAACAGTAAATAAAATTTCAGAGCTTTTTGAAAAACATGGAGCAGATGTCTGGTTTGAAAAACAAGCCGAAGAATTTCTTTCGCAGGACGCTGTGTGTCAACAATGCGGGCATAATAAATTTATTAAAGAAACAGATATTCTGGATGTCTGGTTTGATTCAGGTGTAAGCCATGCAGCGGTTCTTGAACAGCGCTCGAATTTAAAATGGCCTGCTGATCTTTATCTGGAAGGAAGTGATCAGCACAGAGGCTGGTTTCACAGCTCACTTTTAACAGCCGTTGGTACAAGAGGCAGAGCCCCTTACAAGTCGGTATTAACTCATGGTTTTGTTGTTGATGCAAAAGGAAGAAAGATGTCCAAATCCATAGGCAATGTTATTGCTCCAAAGAAAGTTATTGATAGATATGGAGCTGAAATTCTTCGTCTATGGGTTTCCGCATCTGATTACAGGGATGATATAAGGATTTCTGAAAATATCTTGCAACAGTTAAGCGATTCATACAGGAGGATCAGAAATACCTGTAGATTTATGCTCGGCAATTTATATGATTATGATCCGAAAACAGACAGGGTGCCATATGATTCAATGCCTGATATTGACAAGTTTGCTTTGCACAAGCTGCAGGGACTCATTGAGAAAACTCTGAAAGCTTATGAAACTTTTGAGTTCCATGTTATATACCATACGCTTTACAATTATTGTACTCTCGATCTTTCCGCTTTTTATCTGGATATTCTTAAAGACAGGCTTTACACATCACCTCCGCAATCAATTGAACGAAGAAGTGCTCAGACTGTAATGTATATAATACTGGATTCTGTTATCAGGATTATGGCTCCCATACTTTCTTTTACGGCAGAAGAGGTTTGGAAGTTTATGCCTGATATCAAAGAAAAAGAATCCAGCGTTCATCTTTCTTCTTTGCCAAAAGCAAATGAGAGCTGGAAAAATGAAAAACTGGCGCAAAAATGGGAAGCTATAATCAGGGTAAGAGGTGAAGTGACAAAAGCTCTTGAAGAGGCAAGAGCAAAAAAGAAAATAGGGCATTCTCTTGATGCAGTTGTTACAATCAGTGCAAATGAAGAACTGTATGAAGAACTGTATGCTTATGAAGAAGACTTGAGAACCATATTTATTATCTCAGGAGCTTCCCTTATTAAAGGAGAAAAATTAGATAAAGCTTATAAAAGCACGGATATCGAAGGACTTGATATACTCGTTGAACCGGCGAGTTCTGATAAATGTGAACGCTGCTGGATACACGATCCTTCCGTGGGTTTAAATTCCGAGCGTCCAACTATCTGCAGCCGCTGTGAAAAGGCGCTAAGGGGATTGAATATTGTCGATTGAATATTGAATATTTGAGGAATAAATCTTCAATTTTTCATAGTGTTATTGTTTTATCGGCACAATGTGGGGGCGAATCTTGTATTCGCCCTAATCAGGGCGATCACTCAGGGCGACCACAAGGATCGCCCCTACTAAAACTATGCAAAACAAATACTTAAAACTTG
>JAFDFV010000265.1 GCA_019309665.1 Deltaproteobacteria bacterium
CGTCACGAGTGGAAGTGACTTCAAGATTGAGTCCAGGGACTGGATGAAACATGAATGTTTTACTTTTTGCCACCAACAGCACACCGCTATGGTGGAAGTGTTTATAAAATCAGGAGGATGACCATGTCTTTAAAAATTCTTACCGTTGATGACAGTAAAACTATCCGCATGATCGTGAAGAAAGCCTTCAGACCTTATGATTGCGAATTTTTTGAAGGAGAGGATGGAGCCAAAGGGTTGGCGCTTGCCGCACAGGAAAAGCCGGACTTGATTGTTCTCGATATTACCATGCCTGTCATGAATGGGATCGAGATGCTGAGTAAGATGAAAAATGAACCTGGCTTGAAAGATACTCCTGTAATAATGTTGACGGCTGAATCCGGAAAAGACAACGTGATGCAGATCGTTAAAATGGGCGTTAAGGATTATATGGTAAAGCCGTTTAAAGGTGAACAATTAATTGAGCGGGCAAAAAATATTGTAAAATTGGAGCCCAAAAAAACAGAAGAAGCAGCGGACGATCCATCAAGGAAATATTTTTCACTTGATGGAGATATTCAGGTTTTAGTTCTGCAGGAAAAAGCTACCAGGCAGGTTGCAGCACAAGTTGAAGTGTATCTGCAGTCTAAAATTAAAGATATGATAAAATCCGGCATGAATAAATTTATCCTGGATTTGAGCAAAGTGCCGGAAATTAATATGTCATTGATCAAGCTGATCATGTCGGTAATTCAAAACTGCCGGAAGGCAAAGTTTTCCATTCAAGTCGTCGGCACAACCGATTTAAGCAATGAGCTAAAACAATTTCAAGAGACCAGCGAAATTCCAATTAATAATACAGTCGAAGAGGCAAAAATAGCATTTAGTTAATGCCTGAACGAAAAGTCATGTTCAGGCAAAATCCGAATATCGAAATCCGAAATCCGAAACAAATTCGAATACCAAATAACAAAATGACCAAAACTAACACATTGGAAATATCGTGCTTCGAATTTCGAATTTTTGACCGAAAACAGGGGGTTTTCGTTCAGGCAATAGTTAGGGACTTTAGTCGACCACTCGACTAATTGCGGAGCTAATTCATGAAGGATTTTGAGATCTTATTTGTTGATGACAAAAGAGAGACACTTTCTTTGGTAGATGAATATCTGTCTTATCATGGATATAGAATAACTATTGTTGACAGTGGCCTGAAGGCCTTTGAATTGGTTAAGGAGAGGGACTTTGATATCGTCCTTACCGATTTGAGAATGCCGGGGTTTAGTGGACTTGAACTTCTCACAGCTATAAAAAAATACCGGTCTGAAATCGAAGTAATTATTATAACCGGATACGGAAGCATAGAGTCCGCCGTCGAAGCTTTGAAGCTCGGATGTTATGATTACATCCAAAAACCGATTAAATTCGAGCGCTTAAAAATGTTAATCGATAGAATTATAGAAAAAAAGAAACTGGAGAGGGAAAATACATTACTCAAGAGGAGATTGGAGGAAAGGTCTCAATATTATGAGCTGATCGGAGCCAGCCATGGGATGCAGAAGCTTTACGACCTGATTGACAGGATCAGCTCTAACAGTTCCACCACTATCATGATTCAGGGAGAGAGCGGAACAGGAAAAGAACTGGTTGCCAGGATCATCCATAAAAAGAGTGATCGTGCAGATAAGCCTTTTATTTCGGTAAATTGCGGTGCAATTGTAGAGGGGCTTCTGGAAAGTGAACTTTTTGGCCACGTCAATGGTGCCTTTACCGGAGCAGTCAGAGACAGGATCGGTCTATTTAAAGCAGCAGAAGGCGGCACCATATTTTTAGATGAGATTACAGAAACCATTCCGCTCTTACAGGTCAAGTTGCTTCGGGTTCTTCAGGAAAAAAAAGTAAGGCCTGTTGGCGATACAAAAGAATTAGAGATAGATGTCAGGGTGATAGCTGCCAGCAACAATGACCTGGATGAAGCCGTAAAGAGCGGAATTTTGAGAAAGGATCTTTTTTACCGGCTGAATGTTGTTTCTGTCAAGATATCCCCACTTAGTGAGCGAAAAAAAGATATTCCACTTTTGGTGAATCATTTTATAGATAAATTTAACAGTAGAGGCAAAAGGAGGATTGTGAGTATCTCCCCGGAAGCAATGGATATTATGTTAAACTATAATTGGCCTGGGAATGTGAGGCAATTAGAGAATGCTATTGAAAGAGCATTTGCTTTGGGGGCGGATGAAGTAATTGAAGCTGCTGATCTTCCCTCTGAAATAAAAAGGTTCGGGGAAACTTTAAAAACAGAGAAACCAGCTTATGCTTTAAGAGAAAATGAAACTATTTTAATCAAAAAAGCCCTGGATAAAACAGACGGAAATAAAGCTATCGCTGCTGACTTGCTGGGGATAAATATTACCACCCTTTATAGAAAAATAAAGAAAAATAAAGAAATATAAAATCAACCAATTATCCAATCCACCAATCTCTTGTAAAATGTAATTCACACAGACAGAGAATTATTATTTGCAATTTGCATAAAAAAGAGAATTATTATTTGCAATTTGCAAATAATAGCCACATGCTTCTATAACCTATTGAAATTCCTACAACTGTAGTTGAGTGGTTAAATAGTCGAGTCATCGAGTCATCGAGTCATCGAGTTATAAGGGGCCTTGAACTACTCGACCAAGTTCATTTTCCATCAAAGACTTTTCCGCTTTTGCATATTGCAAAAATAGTCCTTATCTTTAGAGGCTCTTTACCTTTCTCTTTTTTAAATCAGTTTTCCCAACGCATTGATATTATAGAATTAATACCTTTTTTTGAGAATCTTCCTGAATTACGGCATGGGCCTTGCTTAAGTACTCAGGTTATACAGGTTATAGGTGTCTATAATTGGGATATTTTTCACTAGTCTATAAAGAGGAGCAGTAGATTGCTAAATGTAGCTTTTGATAACAGCGCACTGGAAGATCCGGATTTACATTTGGAAAGCACTATCACTGCAGGAAAGCCAAAGAATCAACATAAGTTTAAGGATATTATTGGCCAGAGCGATAAAATGCAAGAGGTCTTCAGGCTGATTGAAAAAGTGGCTGATAGTGATAGTACAGTCATAATTAATGGAGAGACCGGAACGGGAAAGGGATTAGCAGCCAGAGCAATTCATTGGTACTCATATCGAAAAAGCAAACCGTTTGTCTCGATAAATTGTGGAGCTATTCCAGAAAATTTATTGGAGAGCGAGCTGTTTGGGCATGTTAGGGGCGCTTTTACCGGCGCAACAACAACCAGGCGTGGAAAATTTGAAATTGCTGATGGCGGCACCATTTTTTTAGACGAGATTGGCGATATGAGTCCCGACCTTCAGGTAAAACTTTTAAGAGTTTTAGAAGAAAGAGAATTTGAGCAGGTTGGCGGGTGCAAAACCATAAAAGTTGATGTAAGAATCATAGCCGCCACCCATCGAAATTTGGAAGAAGAGGTTCAAAAGGGAACTTTTCGGCAAGACCTGTTTTACAGGCTCTATGTAATACCGATAAAACTTCCTCCGCTAAGAAAACGCAAATCAGACATACCCATCCTTATTACTCATTTTGTGGATGAAATTGGCCGTGACAAGAATAAAGAGTTAGATGGCGTATCAGACAGTGCAATGAAGGTGATGATGCAATATTCCTGGCCGGGGAATGTAAGAGAGCTCAGGAATATGATAGAAAGATTCGTTGTTTTAGGCGAAGATGGGGATGAGCTATCTACACGGAATTTACCGGATAAACTGACAAATTTCAACGACGGCAATGTATCCGTGGCCCAGGTAGAAATTTCACAAGATGGAATATGTCTGAATACCGCTGTAAATGAGTTTGAAAAAACTCTCATTGTTCAATCTCTCAAGAAGACCAAATGGGTCAAAAATAGGGCGGCAAAGCTTCTTCACCTTAAGAGGACGACACTTGTGGAAAAGATTAAAAGACACCATTTGCAACAGACTTCTTCCCCCCTCCCTTCCTCATGACTCTAACAGCCCTTAGGGCTCGGTCAAAAATAACTTGGCATTTTTGCATCCCAACTTCACCATATCTTTAACCGATCTTCATTCGCACCCGATTTTAGTAAAATTGGCCTCGAAATAGCTCGCTATTCCTGCGGTTTTGCTCAATCAGATCGATTAAATCTACGGCAAATTTGGGCGCAAATTCTACCAAGTTGTTTTTGACCAAGCCCTTAGTTCGATATGTGTCAAAGAAGTGACATCAATATCTAAAATTTGACGTAAATCAACTGTAAACGTTCACGGAACATTGAAATTAGAAAATAGGAATTGGAAATTCGGCCTTCATGTTTTTGCACTGTCAACTCGTAAACTCGTTTCATCTCTCCCAAATTACTACTTTCCAATTTCGAGCCGTGAACGGCTACGATTATTTAAACAT
>JAFDFV010000266.1 GCA_019309665.1 Deltaproteobacteria bacterium
TGATATGAGATGTAATCATTATCCCACCTCCATAATTTTAAGGCTCTCAATGCTCATACTGATCTTGCTAAAAAATAGTAGTTTAATTGTCGAGCATTAATTCACAATTTCAAGGTCTGATACCGATCTTTCCGAGTTTTTAAATTCTTTTACACCGATAAGCTGTAAAAGGTTCTCATGTATATCCTGCCAATCCTTAGCTAAATTAACTGTTCTTATCGAAATTTTATGCCCTTGTATTTCATACTTTAAATCCAGATCATATCCTGCAGTGGGATAAAGTAAAATCCCTTCACAATCTTTGCAAGATTCATCCTTATTTTCTATATTTTTTAAATAAGCAAAAAGCTGATACAAATTTGTCGAACGGACAGTATCTTTCTTATAATACCTCTGCAAAGCATTTTCATAATACTTTGTGTCGATGATAATATATTTTACTGGTGTTTTGATAGAAATATCTGTTTGCATGGATGGTAAATAATCCATACTTACATTATCAAATCCAACAGCATCCCATTTAATAATTTCGGATCCTATAACTTTGTATTCTGATGCTACTTTGGGGAGTTCCTTTTTGTAAAAATTTCGGACAAATTCTTCAAATAATCTTGCCATTGAGGCTCTATCGCGCAAGAAATCTCTGAATTTGCTTTCCCCCTGATCCTCTGACACCAGATACATGTTATAAATCATTTCACAGACATTTATCAGGAAGCTGTAAAATGAATTGTTTCTGTGAAGTTGAACTCGCGAAAAAACAGTTGGATTTAATTTGATTTCTTCAATTTCATTAAGCGCTCTATAAACTGATAGCAGTTCATTCCGCAGATCAATGGTAATATCTTTTGCGCAGATTAATCCTTTAATTGTGGCTTTAAGAATTTGATTGTGTAAAACGTTATAACTTAACTCATCATATTCACACTGCACTTTCGTATTACACAGTAATTGTTTTTTTAAGGTTGTATTAAAATCAATTTTACCCTTTATCCCACGGATTGCCTCAGAATGAGTGATATACCCCCGATCAAGCCCGCGCTTTAAGATGTGGGTTGTCCCGGAAATCAGAACTCTTGCGAACAGATCCAATAAAGTTGTTGAATCTTCGGTTTTGACATCAACGAGACTGCTTTCTTCAAGCTTATTCCAGGCATAGCAAAGTAGATAATATATATTAAGAATCGGGATTTTCATTCAGTCTTATTCTTTTAAGCGTTCAATATGTCTTTCTGCCTCTTCAGGCCTGTCGAACCAGTATTCCCGTAATAGGGGTCCAATTTCAAAATCAATAATACGCTCGTAACATAATTCTTCAAATTCATTACCATTTTGGGCGGGGCAGAAATAACTGTGACCAATTTTAAAACCTAGGCCAAGATTTTTTTTGTCATCTTCGATAACTTTATTTATCATTGATATGCTTTTATTGATTCTTTCAATTAAGTCTTTCTCGACTCCGGCTTTTTTCAGAAAAGAGTTGAATTTATCTGTTTCGTAAGCTGGTGCCAAGTCCACAAAACAAAAACGTCTGCGTAATGCATAATCAACCATGGCAAGTGAACGATCAGCTGTATTCATAGTTCCGATTAAATATATATTGGGTGGCACAGTGAATGTATCATCAGCTTTAGAATATGTGAGCGGTATCTTAACTCCCCGTTTATCAGATTCAATCAACATCATTAATTCGCCAAAAATTTTACTGAGGTTGCCTCTGTTTATTTCATCAATAATAAAAAAGTAGTTATTATTCTTATCTCTTTCTGCCTTCTTACAAAACTTGTAAAAAATTCCATCTTTTAAATAAAAGCTACCGTCTTCATCCGGTCTGAAGCCTTGAACAAAATCTTCATAAGAATACGATTGATGAAATTGAACCATTTGAATTCTGTTGTCATCCTTCTTTTCCATTATTGCCCAGGCAATATGTTTTGCAATAAACGTTTTGCCGACACCAGGCGGGCCTTGAATAATAATATTTTTCTTATGGTTTAGAAGGTCAACGATATTTCTAAAACGCTTTTTTTCTACAAAGACTGTCTCAAGGGCTTTTTCGATTGAATAAGGTTCAGGTTGATCTTTTTGGGGATTCTTTTTATCAATGATTGCTCTGATAATTTTAAATTCATCTTCAGTAAGTTTAAATAAGCTGCCCTGATTGTTTTTTAATGGTTCGCAATTTTCAAGGCCGGAAATTGACTGTAGTTCCTGCAATGGAATCAATTCATTAAGCTGTTTAACTTTTTTGAATTCAAAACCTTCGCCTTCTGCCGATTCGTGAATCCCCTTTGTAACTTCACAAAGTCCAACAATTTCTTTTGTTGGCGATGAAATATACCCTAAAATGATATCCCCGGGCTTAACTTCTTCGAAGTATTTGTAGACGCGACGTTTATTTCCTTTTTCATTTTTTGAAGTATAAATCTCTGTTTCATCACTCTCCAATTTATGAAAATCCCATATTTTCGGGTTCGCATTCAGCCACCAGTAATTCTTACTGCTAACAGGGTTTAATAGAGACTCCAGCTTATCGAAATCTTCTCTTTTTAATTTTGTTATGGTTTTGCCGAACTTTCCCTTGAACTTATCAGGAATCGGTATCCCATCTTCACTTAACCTATAATATTCTACACCAAGGGTATGCTTGAATTCTTCTCTTTCAGGCATGTATTTATAGCCACTTTTTACCTCTCCAGCGCCTAAAAGAAGGCTTTTGCCCTGATTGGTTATGAATTTATTGCCAGGTTTAAGATTTATAAAATTCCATAACTGAGTTCGCTTTATTGTGTTCAAGTCAGGATAATGCTTTTGAAATAAAGGCTTAAACTTTGATTCCGAAATTCCACTCAAATCCGTATTAATCTTTTTAAAACCGACTGCAGCAATAGAGAGTTTCTTAAATTCATCCCAGAATTTTGCGTTTTCGCCTGGAGCTATTTGCCAGTATTTTTCTTCTGGAGGAGCAGGTACATGATATTTTTCATAAAGATAGCTAAAAAACTGATCAACTTCCAGATTGATTGGGACATCAAGATTTCTTCCAACAATTTTATTATATTCTTTAATTAGATGTGTAATTGATTTGTTAAACTTGCTATATTTTTGAGTGAAATTATCGCCATGTGAAAATCCAGGATCGATATTTAAAAAACTTAATGCGAACTTATCTCTTTCATTATAAAGTACGAACTGACCGGCAAAAATATATCCTAAAATCTCGCTTATAACACTGGCGCCAAAATATTTAATCTTGTATCTTTTATCGTAAACAAAATTGTTTATTCGTTCTTCAACTGTACCCTCTCCATGAACAAGATATATAAAGCTGTTTCGGTAATGCTCAATAGGATGGTTCATTCGACCAAGAGCGTTTTGCTTTGCAATTGCCATACTGTTAAAAGCATGAATATGATTTCCCATTGCCTTGATGTCAGACCAGTTAGCCTTTATTAAATGCTCTTTTTTAAAAAATTTTGTAAAAAAATCATAATTATCTTTTATGAATGCACGTTCTTTAAACCATTCAGCAGCAAGCTCCTTAAACTCTATTAAATAATCTTGAAGAGACATTTTTTACCTCAATTAT
>JAFDFV010000267.1 GCA_019309665.1 Deltaproteobacteria bacterium
TCGATGAATCACATGTGGATTCGGTTGAGGTTTCTCGTCCAGTAATATTGGCGGAAATTGCTCCTGGGCACTATAACTTGATTGATGGCAACCATAGAATGGAGAAAGCTCGCACGATGAGAACAAAAAGTATCTTTGCGTACAAACTTAATGTTAAACAACATTTACAATTTTTGACTGAGAAAAAAGCTTATCTGGCCTACATCGAATATTGGAACAGAAAAGTGAAATAGTTATAACGCCAACGAAGGCCGAACAAAAAAATGGAGATGACCACAAAAGCCGAGCCGATTTTCAGTTAATTCAAATATTTCAGCGGCTTTTGTGTCAGCTCATTTTCGACGTTCGGTGATATGATACATGTCAGAAAATTTGAGTGAAGATAATACGATGAACGAGAATGTTGAAAAAGACGCTTACTTGAAAATACGACAATCATCTGATGAAGCAGAACTTGAAGTCAGTGGAAGATATGATAATGGAAGAGAAATTAATAAAAAATATTGATCTTGAAAACGGGCTGCAATTGAAATTATATGATGCTTCCCGGAAATTGGCTGGTGACAGGTGGCTTGTTTCAAAAAGGGAGAAAATTTTTATTGATGAGAGAGAAAAAGATAACGTCATGAAAGAAATACAGGATTCGTTTTTGAGCAGCTCCCTTTCTTATTTTTCACATTCAGATTTTCCCCAAAAGTATGTTTTAAAAAAATTTAATGAGAAGATTAAAAAAGATTCATGGTGTAAAAATATTTAACAGTTTACGGTTGTCGGTTCACAGTTCACAGTTTTTTCAACCGTGAACGGTTACAAGAATATACCTCCTGACAGCCTTAAACCTATTCACCTAATAATAATACCAGATTGTATTATAATGCGCAGTATTCTCGCCGATAGATTTTAATCTTTTAAGGTAATCATAGATTGAAACATCAGTGTAGACATAGGTGTCTGCAAGCGACAGTTTTTTTTCCCATGGGTGGAATTCAAAAACCCGGCGGCCGTTAGGCAATATGGATATTACATCATGGTGCTGACTTGCTCTCAGGTAGTTTTTGCCCAGTCCCGGCACATTGAATACTATTTCATCCGTACGAACAGATCCTGGCAAAAGCCTGGCTTCTTCATTCTGTTCCTGCATCAATCTGGCAATTGGAACCCTGAAATTGTCGGTTTCTTCTTTTCCTTTTGTGTTAAAGGTGTAGTAAGGAGTTACTCCTATTAAACGCAGATTCAGCCTTAACGCAACAGCTTCGAATTTTCTTGAATTATAGAAAGTATATACGAGTTGATTATTAACCGTTATGCCTGTGCTTCGAAATTTCTGAATTGCTTCTATTGTTCTGGGGGTAATTTCGTAAGAGTGTTCAAAATGAGTTACTATTAAGATTTCTCTTTTGCCGGGCTTATGAAAATTACTTATTTTTTCTATCAGTGAATCGGTTATTCTCATTGGAAGAGTTACGGGTGTACGCGTTCCTATTCTAATTCTTTCTATGTGTTTTATATGCGAGAGCTTTAATAGCAATTCTTCAATTTTTGTGTCTGATAAAAGAAAGGGGTCTCCTCCGGTTATCAGAATTTCTTTGATTTCCGGTGTTTCAGCTATCCACTGTATGGCATTTTCCAGCTTTTCTTTCGGTAATACAGCTTTTCTGGAGTAAACATCTTCTATCTCCCAGTTTCTCTGACAATAAACACATATCTGGGGGCATGTCATAATTGGTTTAAGAATCGCTATCATGGGATACCGACGGGTTATTCCTTCTATAGGAGATGTGTCCTGCTCGAGCATAAAGTCCAAAGAAGATTCTTTATTTTCCTTCTTTTCTTTCAGTTTTTTTATATAATCAATGCCTGGAATAACCTGTGAGCGTACAGCATAGTCATTATTGCGGCTTGTATCATTGTCCATAAGCGAGAGGTAATATGGAGTTATGCCAAAAGGTATTTTATATTTCCTTGCAAGTTTAACAGCATGGTATTCTTCATCAGTAATTTTAACTAGAGAATCCAGCCTGTTTGCATTTCTAATTATATGACGTGTATGCCATTTCCAGTTTTCCCAGTCTGATTCAGTTGCATTAAAATATTTTAATATCCTTGCTATGTTATTGTTTCTTTTTCTTATTACATCTTTATCAAGGCCGTTAGGATAGCGATCTATAAATTTTTCTGCGATTTTTCCCATGGTTGACAAATTGCTTGACCTCATCCTTGCGGCCTTTTTCCCCTTGTGTTTTACAAAAGCAGGGATTTTATCTGTATATACACCGGTTTTCCCTGTAATTCCTCTTATCAGATGGTCAAGCTCTGCAAAAAATCCGGAACCGGGTATTTGAATTTGTTCAAAATTTTCTTTGTATAGCAAATCGTTGAGGTACTGAAGCAGGCTGAAACCGGCAAGGCTTTCGTTTCTGGTGGATAAAATGTTTCTAAAAACCCGAATCGCATCTCTGGTCAATATCCATTCGAGTGGCGGAATAGCAGGGTTATCATCAAATGTGGCCATCAACATGTCGGACAGAACTTTATTTATTTTCTTTCTTTTGATATCAATTGGATCTGAAGAAAATATAATTTCTTTTAACATCGGTGCGTTATTTAATATTTTATCAAGTCTGTTTTTGATACTTTCTTTATCCATGAATTTATTCCAAAAAAACTAAAAAATATAATTGCTTTAACCTGAGTTGAGCGATTTTTTGCGAAGATATGTGCTGAGATCTTGATGCATAAGAATTTACAAAAACCGCAGGCATACCCGTGGATATGTCGAGGATTTTTGCGAAGCCTTTATGCGCAAGAGATCGGCGCAGATCGAGTAAAAAATCGCTCAATTTAGGTTTAAGTATAACTAATCAGAGTCATTAAAAATTACATACACTAAACTTTTCAGCATCAGTTTACAAGCCCCAATCTTAACTATCTGATATTTATACTAATAAGATGATAAATTTAGGAATGACATTTAAAGGATCGCTGCCCATGCACTATTTCTTCGAAAGCTCTTTGATTCATTCTCATAAATATCGGCAAAGGTTTGTAGTTGAAAATACTAAATATTGAAAAAACAATTTGTCGCCGGATTTTTGCATATTTTAGCTCAATGACAAGAGACCCATGAAGGAGCTTCTTATAAATTTTCAGGGCATTGCCAGGATTATTATATGATTCCAGCACGGCCATTGCAGCTATTTGCCCGCTTTTATGGGCATAGTATATACCTTCGCCTAGCAGAGGGTCGGCAAGGCCGCAGGCATCACCAATAAGCAGAATATTATTATGACCCGGTTTTGTCAGATAATTGCCATAGGGCAGGGGATGTCCTTTTATGTTTAATAGGTGTTTCTTTGAAACAGGTTGTGTTTTTAGAAAATTATAAAAGCATTCTTTAAATCGTCCCTTAACTTTGCGGTTCAGGGCGCATATGCCAAGGATTTGATTCTCTGCGCCTGGGAATGACCATGCATATCCCCATGGGATGTATCCCAAATAAATAATTGGATAGTCGTGAAATGCAGGGCATTCCTGCTTTGGTATAAATATCTCCAGTGCAGTTGCAAGGCCGGCAGACCATTTATCTCTTATAAAGCCAGCTTTGATAAGAGCGTTTCTCGTTTTGCTTAATACTCCGTCAGCGCCCAGAATAAATCTCGCCTTAAAAATATTTCCCTTGTCTGTTTCAACTTCACTTTTTTGTATGTCAAAAGATACCGCCCTTTCTCCTGTCAGTACTTTTGCTCCTGCTTCTCCGGCTTTGTCCAGCCAGAACTTGTCATATAGTTTCCGGTCAACAAAATGATAGGGGAATTCCAGCTTTCCCCTTATTAATTCACCTTTTGGGTTGTATATGGCATATTTTTCGCTCTGATAATTTATGACACCCTGAGATTTAAGGTAATTGAGGTTTGTTTTAAAAATTTCTTCTAATGTAAGCACGTCATAGTATTTTGTTTGATCCACAGCTATTCTTTAAAATGATTGCCCTGAAAATGCAATCATAAGTACAGAGTTCGTCGAGTAGTTTTTAATAAAAAAGCTACTTGTCGTAGGATAGGGCGGGGCTGCACCACTTCATTAAATGAGAAGAATTTAGGAGAAACAAACCCGGTGCCATTGCTACCAACAACTGCCATTGCCGTAAACAACGGTACCGGCTTTGTCTGGATCTAGTAAGAGGTGCTCACACACCTCCTTATCAGGGGATAGATCCAGAAACTATAAAAACCTTTTAGCATTTTTTGCACTAGACTTATAACCGAACTTTGAAGAGAGAAACTTCTCTGTTCTTATACGGCATCTTTCATTCTCGTCAGAATTTCTATTCGCAATCTGTCCCCCTTCTTCAACATCTCTACTAATACAGTCAAGAAAACGAATAAATAGACATGGCTTTTTCTTATTTTTATTCCCTTCTATTTCTGACCAAGGAGTTCCAAAAAGGACTTTGCGCCACCAGCGTAAATCAGCTTTAAAATTGTACCAGAGGCGCTCGGCATTACTGTATTTACGCATAAATATGCCTCCCTATCTATTTATCATAAGCCTCTTCTTTTCAATCTAGTCCATCTGGAAATTCTATCAATGTAAATAACCGGTACCCTTGCTGTTAAGCAATAGCACCGGTTATATATGACAACCGGTACCCTTGCTGTTAAGCAATAGCACCGGTTATATATGACCCTGTTGATTTACTCCGACTTTAAAAATCAGGATACAAGATATTGTGGCTAATCCGCCTTGCGTGCACTGCATATTGTGCCAATTTTTTTGAGAAGCTATTAAATCAACAGAGTCATATATAAGAACCTTTTAAGGTTTTTTGGATCTGATTTAAACCCTAACATTTCATTTATCTCAAAGAAAGTATCGCAAATCATATCACCAATTTCAGTATCTCCTTCTCCATACTTTTCTTTAAGTGTTTTCTCCCTATTGACAAACCACCTGTCAAAACATTTTATACTTCTTAAAACTTTCCATTGCAGCAGATACAATTATCAGGGCGGGGCCAATAATAAGCAAAGCCCATCCCCACTCAAACTGTATACCTGCTATGTGAGGCCTCAATATTCGAAAATTGATAAACGCCGCAATAGTTAGGCAGAGACTTACTATACCTGTGAACCAAAGTGCTTTGAATTTTTTCGCAAGCACAAGAATAAATGACATTATGGCCAGCACAAGAGTAATCATGACATCACTTTTTTTGCTACAAGTGAAATAATTTAA
>JAFDFV010000268.1 GCA_019309665.1 Deltaproteobacteria bacterium
TGTTCACGTAGTGCAGGCGCATAAGCGAATAACTCTGAGGAACCCGGTGCGGTAATTCCGCACGCCGGGGGATGTGAGGGGGCAGTTGGGTAACTGGCTGTCCTACCTTGATGGCTAGAAAATCACCAATCATATAATATTCCAAAAAATTCAAAAAACAGTTGCTATCTGCACCACATTTGGTACGCTTTATACATGGTTGCCAATTTCAGATTAGGAACGTGGACGAATTAACTTCCTCAAGTAGGCGCACAGATTTGGGTCGAATTTGTTCGATCTCAGATCACAAAAGTTGAAGGAATAGCGAGCTATTTCAATATTTTTGTGTATAAATCGGACTCAGGGAAAGAGCCGGTACGAGATTGGCTAAAAAAACTCGACAAAGAAGATCGTAAAGTCATTGGAGAGGATATAAAAACTGTTCAATTCGGCTGGCCATTGGGAATGCCGCTTGTCCGTAAAATTGAGAAAGGCCTGTGGGAAGTTCGTATCCAGTTGGATAATCGAATCGCACGCATTCTATTCACCGCTCATGAAGGTATGATGATATTATTGCATGGTTTTATAAAAAAATCTCAGAAAACTCCAGCAAACGACTTGAAAGTCGCAAAACAGCGTATGGTAACTTTTGGAGGTCAGCATGAATAAACACATTGGAAGCAGTTTTGATGATTTCCTAGAAGAGGAAGGTTTATTAGCAGAAACAGAGGCAGTCGCTATTAAACGAATAATAGCCTATCAAGTTTCCCAGCTAATGCAATCTCAAAAATTGTCAAAAGTTGCCATGGCTCGGCAAATGAATACAAGTCGCTCTGCATTGGATAGACTTCTTGATCCAAAAAACACATCTATTACTCTTCAAACATTAGAACGTGCCGCCCATGCTATCGGCAAACGGTTACGCATTGAATTTGCGTAACAAATAGCCCAACAATTTTATTCTCGTGCCAAGATAAATCCGAAACCTTGGAATTGGGAGAAATCCCATGAAATTGGTTAATGTTATCCGGTGGGTGAGAGTCGTAATAGCTCAAGTCCCATCTAACTAAAGTTTAGCCAACAGGTTAGTAGTGAAGTCTGCGGGCAAAGCCAGAACGGGAGACCGGAATGGAAGTCCGAAGCCGGATGGATCAAGGGTGCAGGCTCTGTATTGAGCCCCGAAAAATGTATAGTTGTGGACATTAGGATAAAATAGGTGCTTGTAGTTTGAGTGCCTGAGAAAGCCGACGCTTTGGATGCAGCGGAAGGCAGCAGTCCTGAACACGCCATGGCAAGTATTCAGGTAGTCCCTACAAAACAGTGCGGGTCAATAATTTCAACAAGTTAGATATCATGTCTTCTGGCAGCACATAGTGAAAAATCAGGTGTTTACAAAGTAAAATAGGGTCGTATTTCCAAACCTGCACTGCTTTGTAGGGACTACCGTTTTTTCATTGCAATAGTAATTGCCATTTACAAAATTTTGTTTACCCTGCCCGCTGGTGATGGTGGGCATTGAACGAATGAACCATGGAAATTCTTTCAGTAATTCTCGCCGCTATCTGTATATATAATTATTTTATCATTTTTGGTAATTGCGCTAAATGTAATTTCGGTGCAATTAAGACACAATCCAGATGTAATTGAACGACACGACACATCGCATTGTTTTTATGAAGACACATTTTTGTTTTTTTCGTGTGATTCGCGCAATTCATGGTTTAATCTTTTAACGGCAGGAATAAATGATACCATCCACACTCTCCCAACAGCTTAGACAAGGTGTCGAAGATTTTCTGCGGACAACTTTTCCAGTATCAACACCTTTTTTTCACGGCATTATTGATCGCTTGCCGGCAGATAGAGAATCTGAAGTTCATGAACGGGCCTTATTATATGTGTCGGCAACCAGAGCAAAAAAAGAGGTTATTGTAACCAGCTTCGGGAAAGCAAGCAGGTTTTTAAGTCAATGAAACTATCAACTTAAGGCGGTCTGAAGCTTAGGCTCGGCCGGTTTGTTTTATAAAATTTTAGGCACTTTTTCAGTTTTATTATGAATAAAAAAGATTTATTGAGATTACATCAATCAGGCATACTAACCGATATAGACATTCATTTCGCAAGGTTTATGGCGAACCTTGCGGACGGCAAATATCAGGAAGTATTGCTTGGGGCGGCTCTTGTAAGCAATGTTACAGGTAAGGGGGATGTGTGTCTTGACCTTGCATCATTTGCCGGGAGGGTGTTGCTTGAAAAAGATGAGGAAAGGGATGCTGTCATATGTCCGGGACTTTTTGCATGGAAGGACAATTTGATGTCAACCGGGATTGTCGGAAGACCTGGAGATCTTTGCCCTCTTATACTTGATGAGAAAAACAGGCTTTATCTTTATCGTTACTGGGAATATGAAAAAAAACTTTCTGATTCTATAAAGGAACGCACCAAAGAAGATATTAGCGGCTTAAATTTATTGCTTATAAAAGACAGCATTAAGAGGCTTTTTCCTGAGAGAATGGATAGCGATATTAACTGGCAAAAGGTTGCTGCCATAACTTCGGCTTTTAAAAAGTTCTGCGTTATTTCCGGCGGGCCGGGAACAGGCAAAACCACAACTGTTGCAAAGATCCTGGCGCTTTTATTAGAGCAGGCAGGTAAAGAAGAAAACCTTAGAATTTTTCTTGCTGCTCCAACAGGAAAAGCTGCGGCAAGGTTAAGTGAGTCCATCAGAAACATTAAAGAAAAGCTTGATTGCAAAGATTCTATCAAAGCAGCCATACCAGAGCAAACTTTTACAATTCACAGAATGCTGAAAACTATTATTGGATCTCCTTTTTTTCGTCATAATTCTGAAAATCCCCTTTCTGCCGATATCGTTGTAGTAGATGAAGCCTCGATGGTTGACCTGCCTTTAATGTCAAAACTCATACAGGCAGTCCCTGTTGATGCAAGGTTCATACTAATAGGAGACAGCGATCAACTGGCATCGGTGGATCCAGGTTCAGTACTTGGCGACATTTGCGGCAGCAGCCATGTTCGCGGATTTACGGCAAATTTTATTAATAAGGTTGAAGAATTAACAGATGAAAAATTTACGGATTCTATCAAAGAATATAAAGACATAAAGGTTTTACATGACTGCATTGTTCTTTTGAAAAAAAATTATAGATTTGCTGCCGGCAGCGGAATCGGCGGATTAAGTCAGGCCGTTAAGCTCGGAGACATTAATAAAGCTTTATCCCTGCTGAAAAATGAGGACGACAGAAGTATAATGTTTGAAAAAATATTGGCGGCTGATAATTTCAAACAAATTCTTACGGATAAAGTTATTGAGTTTTATTCAGAATATCTCAAAACTGATGATCCGGGTATTGCGCTTGAACTTTTTAATCGCTTTAAAATATTATGTGCTGTAAAGATGGGGCAATTCGGGGTCTATGCAGTAAATGCAATTATCGAACAGATATTGAGCCGTGAAAATCTAATACAGACTGAAAATTTATGGTATAGAGGCAGGCCGGTTCTCATAACCAGCAATGACTATAAACTCGGCCTTTTTAACGGAGATATCGGCATAACCATGCCAATTCCAGACTCTGCCGGCAATGATATGCATGTATTTTTTCCTGGAACTTTTTCTGGAGAATTGAGACAATTTCTGCCTTACAGATTGCCTCAGCATGAAACGGTTTATGCGATGACTGTTCACAAGAGCCAGGGATCTGAGTTTGAAAACCTTTATCTTATTTTGCCGGATAAAGATTATTCCGTACTTTCAAGAGAACTTATTTATACAGCTATAGAACTTCGATATCCAGGGTAATTGAACGCAAGTCCGGTTTTCATGATTCTCTTTGGGGAGGAAAGCCCTTACTGTTCGAAATTTAGGAGGCGCTCTTCGGTTATGGGATGGGTTGACAGGTAGTTCAACCATTTCTCGCCAGGTGCTTTCAATTTGGGCGCCATTTTCTGATCAATACGACGCATGAGCCTGGCGAAATGGATGGGCGATGTCCCGCGGGAACGGAGACAGTCTAAGGCATAA
>JAFDFV010000269.1 GCA_019309665.1 Deltaproteobacteria bacterium
GAAAATTTGCTAACCCCTGTAAGAAGCACAAACCTGATATGTTCATCGCATGCCTTGATAATGGTATAAAACCCCTTTAATATTTCGCGAAACTCAACAGCCAGTTCCTTATTCTCAATATTGTCAATTATCGGCTTGTCATATTCGTCAATAAGGATAACAACTTTATTAATCTGGCTTAATTGAGTTAAAAGTTCATCAAAGGCTTCATAATATTTATCCCGCGTAAGCGAAATTCCGTATTTGTCGGCTATGTTTTTTAACTGATACAGGATAAAGCCCTTCAGGTCATCCTTGTTTTCCGCCTTTTCCTTGCTGAAATCTATCCTCACTACCGGATGTTTTTCCCACGCATAATCTGCCTTGTATATCCACAGATCCTTAAACAGCTCCTTCTCACCTTCAAATATCTCATTCAACGTGGAAATCAAAAGACTCTTCCCGAACCTTCTCGGCCTGGAGAAAAAATATACACTCCCCTGAACAATCAATCTGTGAATATACTCTGTCTTATCCACATACAGATAGTTTCCATCTATCAATTTTCGAAATGTCTGTATCCCTACAGGAAGTCTTTTCATAAGTTCATTTCCTTTCAATGTTCATCGTTCTCCAACCTTGAACCGTGAACCTTGTAAGCAATCTTCTCATCAAAATTGATATTTTGCGACACTCAATTCCCCGCATTCCCCGCACTATCAGCTATAGACTTTCAGATAAATAATTTCACTGCGTTATAAGTCGTCGACGTATAACTAATACGCCTTCCTCCTTCTGGCCTTGTGAAATGAATTATCTGAAAGTCTATATTACTATTCCGAAAGAATTGGTTGCGATGGTTGATGACATCAGCAAAAAAAGAGGACTGTCCAGAAGTGAGTTCATTTCCATGGTCATCATAGAAAAGGTTCTGTCTGAAAAAAGCCGTCATATAAAGGATATCTATGACCGGATCTTTTCAGATGAATCAATAAGAAAAGAACAGCTTGACTGTGTTAGATGGTTTGAAGGATTGTGAGCTGAAGATGGCCAGGAATGGTAATCCGGTCAAGGTTAGAGAACGATGAACATTGAAAGGAAATGAACTTATGAAAAGACTTCCTGTAGGGTTACAGACATTTCGAAAATTGATAGATGGAAATTATCTGTATGTGGATAAAACAGAGTATATTCACAAATTGATTGTTCAGGGGAGTGTATATTTTTTCTCCAGGCCGAGAAGGTTCGGAAAGAGTCTTTTGATCTCCACATTGAATGAGATATTTGAAGGTAAGAAGGAGCTGTTTAAGGATCTGTGGATATACAAGTGGGCGAAGCTTTAATTGCCATCATGAATATCCCGGCTGTAAATATGGCTGATGAAACAGATTTAACTGAACTGGTGGCAATTATTAAAGATGCTCAGTTTTTATTAGGCAACGATACAAGTGCCGTTCATATCGCTACGGCTGTTGCCACGCCTGCTTTTTGTCTTTTAGGCGGTGGCCATTATGGGCGTTTTATGCTCTATGATATAGAAAATAAAACTAAAAAACCACATCCTGTTGCAATTATCCATCAAATGGATTGTTTTAGTTGTAATTGGCGCTGCCGATATTTTGTTGAAGATGGGAAGCCGTGTCCCTGTATTGAAAAAATTTCAGTTGAAGAAGTATTTGCCGCACTCAAACCATTGCTCAAGAAACGGCATCAACTGGGTTCTGTCCGATGAAAAGCGCCATAAAGAGCTTTGTATAAAGGCCAGGGAAAAGGCGGTGGCCTGTTTTGATATTGAAACAATAGCAAGGCAGTACGCTGAATTGTATGAGGAAGTTATTGGTTGAAAGAAAAAAAATTAGCCGCAGATTTACGCAGATAAACGCAGATAGGGTTAAATACAAACAAACACAGCGTTGTTCATAGTTTTTATAAAAGAATATCAGTGGTAATCCGTGTAAATCCGCGGCAAAAAAAAATAAATTCAGCCGCAGATGCACACAGATGATATCCCCCCAATAAATCCCCGGTTTACATTTTATGATAAAAGTGGTATGGATTTGAATAGTTGAGTTGTCAAAAGCACAGTACCTTTGTTTTTTCAATCTATTTTTTGCATCATTAAATAATTAATATGACTTATTTAGAAAGACTCATAGAGCATTCGCCCTGGTGGACTAAACCAGAATGGGCTCGGGATGATCGATCTCTTAAAAATGTACGTTCATCAAATTTTTCTTTTCGTCATTTAAGTCGAAAATTGCGTTGTCCCGAGAATTTGCCGCCAGGCTCAGTAAGCATTATAAGAGGTCCTCGTCAGGTGGGCAAAACTACTGAATTAAAACTTCTTGTTGAGGATCTTCTTTCTGCAGGCATCCCTCCTCGAAATATTGCATACTATCCTTGTGACGATATTATTCATTTTCGTGAATTAATGGACATGATAAAGACTTTTGCTGAAGATGTTCGTTTGCAGGGTGGGTGCGGTTATCTTATGCTGGATGAAATTACGGCTGTCAAAGATTGGACGCGGGCCGTAAAATCTTTGGTGGATGCCGGGGCGCTGGGAAATATCTATCTGCTGTTGACAGGCTCATCAGCCGTAGAAATCAAGCGAGGATATGAAAGGATGCCGGGGCGCAGGGGACATGGATTTGATCTGGCATTTCTTCCCATGAGTTTTGCGGACTTTTGTCGGGCATTTAATCTGATACTACCTCGAGTCGCTTTTACCGATATTCTTACTGATGAATCTTCTTTTCGAATGTATGAGGTGGAAATTGTCAGCAACAAGAATAAACTTGATGAAATTCTTAAAAACTACATTCATTGGGGTGGTTTTCCAATGGTAGTTGCAGATCTGATCAGAAGCGGGTCTGTCACAAAGCAAACCATGGAAGTATATCGGTCAGTCCTGCTCAGTGAATTTGAAAAGCAGCGCCGAAAAGTGTCATTAATTTTGAGTCTTATGAGAAAGCTCTATACAGTGTTAGGCAATCCTGTCAGCTATAACTCTCTTACTCAGGACACTGGCTGTCGATCCAATGCCGTAGTACAGGATTATCTTGAAATATTCAATGCAGCCTTTCTTGGTTTTGTTCTTCCCTGCATCGATCTTGTACATCGGCGACCATATCCAAAACGAGAAAAGAAATTCTATGCAATAGATCCTATTATATGGAAGGTAGTCGCAGGCGGCGCCGGCTTGTCATCTGTTCATGAAGCCATATTAGCAGAGCATGCGGTGGGTATTCATCTCGTTCGTCCCATGGCAGACAAATGGGCTGATCTTGGTTCACTGGAAGGATTGTATTATTTTCGATCTCGTAAAGGTAACGAAGTGGATTTTGTTCATTTCATTACTCCGAATAGACAACCTTTTGGCGTGGAGGTAAAGTATCAAAGCCGTATTTCCGGTTGGGATGAGCAAAGTATTGCAAAAGGTATTGGCCAGGGAGTACTGGTTACGCGTGATTCCTTTAAATGGAATAAAATTTGCCATATTCCATTGCCTGCTTTTCTGCTTTTAGAAAGTTGATGACGTAGCAATACAATATCGAGAGGTCTGAAAAAACCCGATAGATTCTCAATTTT
>JAFDFV010000270.1 GCA_019309665.1 Deltaproteobacteria bacterium
GAGGACATGTTCAGATCTATGAATCCTGTTTTTTCTTTTTCTGAATGTACCTGGAAGCCTCAAATGGATATTTATGAGATTCCTGGAGAAATAATTATTATAGCTGAAATTGCAGGAGTCAATAAAGAGAACCTGGAGGTAGAAATTAGCAGCAAGGCCGTTAAAGTTTATGGGTATCGTACTGAATTGCCGCACGTAGAAAACACAAAATACAGATTAGCGGAGATCCAGTATGGTAAATTTGAACGTATCCTTTTTCTTCCCGCACCCATTGATACTGATAAGGTAACGGCATCATATCTAAACGGCTTTCTTCAGATCAGGCTTGGCAAAATGCCGCCTGCTGACATACACAAGGTGCCAATCACTGAGGAATAACTTAATTCCCAATTAAAGTCTTAAGAAACAGACTCCGGAGGTATCCATGGCAGATAAACAACCATCATTGGACTTTGGAAGTAGAGAACTCCCGGAAATACTTTCTATTCTTCCTCTATTTGACGCTACTTTATTCCCCAAAATGGTTGTGCCGGTTGTTATAATGCAGCGCGAATCAATTCAACTGGTAGATGAAGCAATGTCTAAAGATAGAACCATTGGACTTATTTTATCCAAGAATTCAGAGGTTAAAAGCAAATACACTCCTGATGATCTATATAAATTCGGCACAACCGCACTTATCCTTAAAATGGCAAAAAACGAAGACAATAGGGCACAATTGCTTGTACAAGGTTTGGGCAGATTCAAAATAAAAGATTTTATAAAAGGAAAGCCTTACCTGCAGGCCAAGGTAGAAAATCTTCAGGATATAGAAACAAAAAGCAAGGAGATCGATGCCCTTATGGCCAACCTTATCGGCCTGTTCACTGAGGTTGTCGAGTTCTCTCCGGGATTATCACCTGACATTCTTTCTATGGCGAAATCAATACAGGTGCCGGGCATTCTCGCAGACATGATTACTTCAATCATAAATTTAACATTAGAAGAAAAACAAAAAGTTTTAGAAACCCTGGACATAAAAAAACGACTGCAAGAAGTTACACGTCTTGTTAATTATCAGTTGGAAATCCTTAAACTTGGGAACAAGATACAGTCCCAGGTCAAAGGCGATATGGATAAAAAGCAGAGAGAATATTATCTCCGCCAGCAAATGGAAGCGATCAAGGAAGAACTTGGCGAAAAAGATGAAACAAGTGTTGAAATTGAAGAATACAAGGCTAAAATTAAAGAAAAAAATCTTCCTAAAGAAGCACTTAAAGAGGCTGAACGAGAAATTGACCGCTTATCACGAATGCACCCTTCTTCTTCCGAATATACTGTGGCATCAACATACCTTGACTGGCTGACATCACTGCCCTGGAATGAAAGCACAAAAGACAAGTTAGATATAAAAAAGGTCAGAAAGATTTTAGATAATGATCATTACGGGCTAAAGAAACCAAAAAAACGTATTATAGAATTTCTGGCGGTACGGAAACTCAAGCCTGAATCAAAAGGCCCTATCCTTTGTCTTGCAGGTCCTCCCGGTACAGGAAAAACATCTCTTGGCCGCTCAATAGCCAGAGCTTTAGGACGCAAATTTCATAGAATCTCACTTGGCGGTGTCAGGGACGAAGCTGAAATCAGAGGACACAGGCGAACCTATGTCGGCGCTCTTCCAGGGCGTATTATTCAGGGAATCCGGCGCGCTGAGTCAAACAATCCTGTCTTTATGCTGGACGAAATAGACAAGGTAGGAAGCGATTTTCGCGGTGATCCATCTTCAGCTTTGCTGGAGGTTCTTGATCCAGAGCAAAACTTTTCTTTTTCAGATCATTACCTTGATGTGCCGTTTGATCTGTCAAAAGTCATGTTCATTACTACTGCAAATATTTTAGACACAATACCTCCGGCTCTTCTAGACAGGATGGAGGTTTTGCATCTGCTGGGCTACACTCTGGATGAAAAAATTAAAATCGCAAACCGTTTTCTCATACCTCGTCAACGCGAAGCACATGGTCTCAATTCATCTCAAATATCTTTCACAAATGCTTCAATAAAAAATATAACCACAGGCTACACAAGGGAAGCGGGTTTAAGAAATCTTGAACGCGAAATCGCAACCATCTGCCGGGGTGTTGCAACACAAATTGTCGAGGGTGATAAAAAAGCAGTAAAAATTAATATAAAAGATATCTACAAATACCTCGGTCCTGTAAACTATACTTCCGAAGTCAGAGCAAGACCTTCAAAACCCGGCATAGCCATGGGGCTTGCATGGACGCAAGCAGGAGGCATGCTGCTCTTTGTCGAAGCTACATCCATGAAAGGGAAAAAAGGCCTTACTTTAACCGGTCAGCTCGGGGATGTTATGAAGGAATCCGCAACGGCAGCTTTGAGTTTTATCCGTGCAAATGCTTCTGAAATCGGAATCTCCGAAGATTTTTTTAATAAAATTGATATACATATACACATACCGGCAGGAGCCATACCCAAAGACGGTCCTTCCGCCGGTGTCACCATACTTACAGCCCTTGTATCTCTTCTGACCGGCAAAACAATAAAAAAAGACCTTGCCATGACCGGTGAAATTACCTTGAGAGGTCAGGTACTTCCGGTTGGAGGCGTAAAGGAAAAAGTTCTTGCCGCCCATCATGCCGGGATAAAAACCATCATCATGCCAAAGTGGAACAAGAAGGATTTAGAAGAAGATATACCGGAAAAGGTAAGGAAAGAGATTCAATTCCACTTTGTTGACCAGATGATGGAAGTACTGAAAATTGCTATAGGAAAGTAGCTAAATGGCTTTAAAATATAGGAAAAAAAACGCAACTTTTTTTTCTTCCGTTACTTTTCTTGTTGTTTTCGCTTTTTTCCTTTTTTTATTCCACGGATGTGCCACAGTAAAATCACCTCCTGTCAAACCAAAAACTTCCCCGATATTCAGGCCTTACAAAGTAATGGGCAAGTGGTATCAGCCACTGTATGACGCAAAGGATTTTGTGCAGGTTGGAAAAGCATCCTGGTATGGCAAGAAGTTTCATGGCAGAAAAACCGCAAACGGTGAAATTTATGACATGTATGCTATCTCTGCCGCGCATAAAACTCTGCCGATTGGGACATATGTGAGGGTGCACAATCTACATAACAATAAAAAAATCGAGGTCAGAATCAATGACCGCGGGCCATTTGTCCGCGGCAGAATAATTGATCTTTCCTATGCTGCGGCAAAAAAAATTGGTATAGTGAGATTAGGTACGGCAAAGGTCAAAATCGTAGCTCTGGGTTTTGCCGGAGAATCTGAACCCAAAACCGATAAACGCCGGACTTATGTCCCTGTGAACTATTATGCAGGAAATTTTACATTTCAAGTCGGAGCATTCTGCGACCGGCAAAATGCTGAAAGGTTCAGGGGAAAACTTGCTCAACAATACAAAAATGCTCACATAACAACTTATGACGGCGGTGATGCGATCTACTACAGAGTACGGCTTGGGAAATGCTCAAGTCTTGAGCAGGCGGCAGAGTATGAAAAATATCTTAATAAAAACGGATTTAATGACGCATTTATTGTTGCGGAATAAGGATAAGGGTTCTATAATCCGGCTTCAGGTGATAAAATTTGAAAACGACTGAAACTCACGCCAAAGTGACTCTAAAGAAAAAAAATGTCCAAAATTTAAAATAGCAATGAATCAAAGATGTTATGCTTATGATTAAATGACGTGACGAGTGATGCGATGTTTTTTCTTAAGACTCACTAAGGCGCTCAGACAGTCATCCATTTTCAAATTTCATCACCTGAAGCCTCTATTTATTGAGAAGTTACGTTTTAGATAGTTACAGGAATAGCTGAATGGAGTTAAAAAATTGCTGAAAAATGTAGTTTTTCTGGACAGAGACGGAGTTATAAACAGGAATTCAATTCTCCTGATTACATAAAGAGCTGGGCGGAATTTAAGTTCCTTCCAGGCAGTATTGATGCGATAAAACTTCTTAACTTAAACGGCTTTGTCGTTATCATAATTACAAACCAGTCGGTTATAAACCGAAACATGGTATCATTAGACGGTCTTGAATATATTCATTCCATGATGAAGTCAGCGTTTAAGTCAGGCGGAGGAGAGATAAAAGACATATTTTACTGCCCTCATATCCCCGAAGACAGATGCGACTGCCGCAAACCAGAGCCGGGATTGATTCACAGAGCCCAAAAAACATACAATATTGATCTTGCAAATTCTGTTATGGCAGGCGACAGCGTAAAGGATATTATGTGCGCCCGCAATGCAGGATGCGGTCACAGTATTCTGGTAAAAACAGGAAACGGGGTTGATGCCGAAAAAATTCTTGCACAAAAAAAGATTTTCCCTGACTACGTGGCTGAAGATCTTTTAGATGCAGCCAAATGGATAGTGAATACTGAAAATTGAATACGTCCCTTCCCTTAACCGCCCTTGAAGGCAAGCTCGAACAAATTACATATTTTAACAAAGAAACCACTGAAAATAATGGGAGAGTGGGAAACCCATCCCAAATACGGACAGCAGTTCAGAATCAAATCCTATGATGTAACTCTGCCGGCATCTGTTGAAGGAATAAGAAATTACCTTAAATCAGGTATTATCAAGGGAATAGGCCGTTTGATGGCAGGCAGATTGGTGAAGCGCTTCGGAGCCGACACCCTGAACGTAATAGAGAACTGCCCGGAAAAACTGCTTGAAGTAGAAGGAATAGGAAAAACAAAAGCAGCCTCTATCAGCAATGCATGGAAAGATCATCATGCAATAAGAAGTTTAATGCAGTTCCTTCAAGAAGCTGGAGTAAAAACCTCATATTCCGCTATACTGCTAAAGGAATACGGCCTGGATGCTCTGAACATAATACAAAGCAATCCCTATTGCCTGGCAAACGACATCCCGGGTATCGGTTTTTATATGGCAGATGCAATAGCGCTTAAGCTTGGAAAATCAGAAAATAAACCGGAAAGGGCCAGAGCATGCATTATCCATCTTATGCAGCAATTTTCAAATGAGGGCCATGTTTTCGCTTATCTGGATCAACTGACTGCACGCTGCAAAAATCTTTTTCAAATAGAATCTGAAGCAGCCGAAGAAGCAATAGAAGATCTTTCAGCTTCCGGCGATCTAATTATTGAAAACAAAGTAGAAGTTCCGGATAAAAAAAGGGATAAAAAAGCCGTTTATTTGAAAGCCCTTCACCAGGCGGAAGCGGGCCTTGCAAACAGGCTTAAAGCCTTTTTGTCCGTTCCTGTTGTACTTCAAGGAATAGACACGGAACAAATATCAAATGAAGTTCTGAAAAAACTGGCCATAAAGCTCTCACAGGAACAGCTTAATGTTCTGGAAAAAATATTCTCTCATCGGGCGGTAATCATTACAGGAGGCCCTGGAACCGGAAAAACAACCCTGATCAGGTCGATTAATGCCGTATTTAAAGCTCTTGGAAAACAAATCAGCCTGGCAGCCCCTACAGGACGAGCGGCAAGGCGGCTATCAGAATTAACACACAGAGAAGCAAAGACCATTCACAGGCTTCTGGGATATAATTTTAAAGATAATCTTTTCGACAAAAACCGGGACAACCCTCTTGATGCAGACGCAGTAATCATTGATGAAGCCTCAATGGTGGACACATATTTGATGTTTCATCTGCTGAATGCAATTCCCATGACTTCAATGCTCATAATGGTTGGAGATGTTTTTCAACTCCCATCCGTCGGCCCGGGCAATGTACTTGACGACATGAGGGAAAGCTCTATTGTTCTCAATGCCCACAGGGTGCTGAAAGGTGAATCCCCTTTCCTCAAACATACAAATGAACCAGCCGACCTTTCTGAATTTTACTTCATAGAACAGAATGATCCTGAAAAAGTTGCCTCCACAATTGCTGAATTGTGTACAAGGGCCATCCCTGAATGCTTTGGCTTTGATCCGGTCAAGGAGGTTCAGGTTCTGACCCCAATGCACAAGGGCGTGGTAGGCACAATTAATCTCAATCAAGTGCTGCAAAAGGTATTAAACCCAAACCCTGTCACGATTAATGCTGCAAATAATTCATTTAAACCCGGCGATAAGGTAATGCACCTGAAAAACAACTATCAAAAAGAAGTCTTTAATGGAGATATAGGTACTATAATATCCATTGACAGTAAAAAAGAGGAACTTTCAGTTGACTTTTATGGAAGGGCGGTAACTTATGATTTTACGGAAACGAATGAATTATCTCTCGCCTATGCCATATCGGTACACAAGTCACAGGGTTCGGAATATCCCGCTGTAATTATACCTTTAATGACACAGCATTATGCTCTGCTTCAGAGGAACCTTTTATACACTGCTATAACAAGAGGAGAAAAGCTGGTAATCCTGATCGGCATGAAAAAAGCGCTGGACATCGCCCTGAAAAACGACAGACCCCGTCAGCGTCTTTCAATGCTTGCAGACAGGCTGTCAACATATAGACTTTCAGATAAATAATTTCACTGTGTTATCAGTCGTCGACGTATAACTAATACGCCTTCCTCTTTCCGGCCTTGTGAAATTAATTATCTGAAAGTCTATAGTAAATTGTAGATCCTGGTGTTTTATACCCTTGACAAGATCAAACTGTTTTTGTAAATTTATTATTGGTGAGCGGTACAGCTTGAAGATTAAGTATCGGTTCCAGGTCTTCGTTCCGAACGTCAAATCTTGCCTTGAGCAATAATGCGGATTATCCGTAGCGCTCTGACCTGCTTAAGCGTGCTGCTCACCACTTTCCCAGTCACTTTACCTGACAACAGCCTTCAACTTAGG
>JAFDFV010000030.1 GCA_019309665.1 Deltaproteobacteria bacterium
TGAACAATCTGCGTCCGAACAGTCAACAGCGCCGTCACAGTCATTGTCCTTGTTATCATCGCATACCTCAACTGCACCAGGGTTGACAGCAGGATCATTGTCATCACAATCCACAGCCGTTCCACAATCACTCTGCGCATAATAATTATCAGAGTCGGCATCCGTACATGTCTGGCATGTCTGGCATGCCGGGTCTGCTGAACAATCTGCGTCGGCACAGTCAATCAGGCTATCCAGGTCATCATCGATGCCGTTGTCACATATCTCCGGCACAGGTGTGTAAGGTTTTACAATCACAATGTAGAAGTTTCCTCCCAGAGTGCTGGTTCCGGCAGAAAAGTTTTGCTTATAAACGTCGAAATGCCCCATCACTTCTGAGACCCCTATGATCAGAGGGGTGGAGACGAATTTACTTGTCAGCCAATCCGGGAGAGAGGTTGCACGAGTGTCATAACCTATGTAAATGGTTGAGTCTTGCGAAATGGTAAATTCTAAAAAGGAAACCGATGTATTTGCCTTATCCTTTTTTTTGGTCTTGATCCACTCTTCTTCGCCTTCAGTTAATTCGGAAGGAACAGACGTTAGAGTATAAGTCCTGTCCAAATAGTATTCGTCTCCGACTTGAAGACCGGCTACCACATAAACCGTAGGAGTTATGATAGTGACATTGGCCTGTGCATCAGTCAGTGGCACCACAAAAAACACAACTAAGAGTAAAAATGTAAGCCAAAGGCTTTGTCTTTGTATGATTTTATGCTTCATGATTAGACTCGCTTTTAGGCCTTTGCGTAGGCCTAACGTTTAGGGGGAATATAATGTGACAAATTTTTCATTTTACGGTTCCCTACAAGAAGTCTCGGATTCAAGGTGGAGTATGATCAAAAAACCTATTTCTGGGGAGCAATGACACTGAACTTCAGGTAGGCCTTACAAAACAGTGCGTGTCAATATTTTTAAAAAGTTATATATCATGTTGTGGACCCCAAGTCAAGGACAATTTTCTCCTAAATTAAGGTGCGTTTCTTTTTGTTTTTTAACCCAATTATTCATGCTGCCATTCGAGCAACTTCCTCCCCCCACTCACTATATCTCTCCGGTAGAAAGCATTACAGCGCAAAAACCTTGTATTTAATGCTACCAATTAATCGTCCGCTACGCCAGCCGAGCAGCCATAAACAGTGTGCAAGATCACCCTTATTACGAATTCGGTAAAGGCGCTTTATCAATTGCTTCCATCGTAGAATCGGGTCTTTCCATGTAAGCATCGGCATCCCCAGTGTACAATACCTCTTATAAAGCTTGACATTTTCTTCCGAATACTCAAACGCTTGCCGGAACAAATCGGTGAATTTTTTTCGATATCGATAATGAAGAACTGCATCAGGAACAAAATGGAGCTTTGTTCCTCTTAACTGAATCCTCCAACAATAATCGGTGTCATCGAGTGAGAAGAAGGTCTCATCGAGCCCGCCAATTTCTTTATGAAGAGAGCGTTTAATGCCCAAGGTGCAACCCGCTGCATGGGGAAGGAAGGAAGGATAGGTATACTTTTGTAGTCCCCTTTTCTGGAAACATCCACGACTCTTCCGAACCAACGGTTTATTGAGCTTTTCTGTTTCCACTCGGCAGGCGACGAAGTCATTCTCATGAAGTGCCTTGCTCATGGCTGCCAGCCATCCAGAGGCCACCTGGTCGTCTTGGTCAAGAAACAGAAGGGCATCCCCGGTTGCGGCATCTACACCAACATTACGCGCATGCGCTCTTGACTGGCGGTCAGAAGAATCAACAATACGAAGTTCGGGTATCCGTTCCCTATAAGTCTTTACAATTGCCAGCGATTCATCGGTAGATCCATTGTCAGAGATGACCAGCTCCCATGGACCAGCGTAGCGTTGGTTAGCAAGTGCTTCAAGCTGGTTTGCAATGAAGTCTGCACCGTTGAAACAGGCAATAACCACACTTACTTTCATAATAACATCCTTTATCGCATTAGGTATTACTTGATAGCGTATTCGTGTTAAGAGTTCTTCGACACGACAGAGGAGTAAATTCCCTCAAGCTCGCTAATTTCTTCTTCGATGAGTTTTACATTAGGTATGCCCATTCTCCATTGGGCAAGGATAGATGGTTGCGCTGCAATGCGGTGGAGGATAGCTCTTAGGCCTTTTACGTCTCTTAGTTTAAAAAGATCTCCACAAATGTCGCGCTGCACAAGCTCTGCCATTCCACCAATGTCCGAAGCGATTACCGGCGTCTTACAGGCATATGCTTCCAATATGACGTTTGGACTATTTTCATACCAAACCGACGGAACAATCAATACATCAATTTGAGAGAAGACGCTTGGTATCTCGCGATTGTCAAAGTGTCCAGCAAATCGAATGCGTTTGTCACTATTAGCTAACTGATGTAATCGTCGCCCGTAAACAGGATATTTATCTATTTCTCCGAAAATGTTCAATCTAACCTGACTATGAGAGAAATTAAGCTGTTTAAAAGCCTGTATCAGAATATCAACTCCTTTATGCGGGTAAATATTACCAACGAAGCCAAAACGGACAGGACCATGATCTTCATTGAGTGATGGGGGCTTCCATTGTGACGTATCTAAGCCTTGGCGGCACAAAACAAACAACTCTTCGGGTATCCCCGAGGCTACATACCTATCTTTTAAGAATTGAGACGGGGCAATTAACCTGGCAGTTTGCATTAGCATTGCCTTCAAATAACTGCGCCATTCAGATATACGCCGCGGGTCGCCAGAGGAAACCATTTTCGTACGCAAGAAAGGATATTGCGAAGCCCATAGCAAAAGTTTCCCATACAAACCACTAGTTGCCCTATTAATTGTAGGATACCGCAATTTTTTGTTCAATTTTGTATTACATAAACAAAGCAAACATTCTAATCCATTATCTGGGCAATGGCACAGTTCTCCAGTGTTGCGGAGTAATGTATTTCGGGGACAAATCCAATAAAATTCTGTGAGTGTAACAACAACCGGGACCCCTGTATCCCGAGCAGCCTGGACTGCGCTGCCTGTATTTCGGACGCCACTGATCAGGTGAAATATGTCAGGACGGTCATTATGCAGTCGACCTGTTAGATATTTACCGATGAGTGGATTTTTATACTGCCACGTGGCCACCTTAGATTTGTTGAATGAGAGACGAGTTACATCTATGCCATCTATGTGCTCATTATTCACATTGATATCATCCCCTGAAGAATCTGTGTTGTCCACAGCCACCACTTGTATCATATGTCCACGACGTTTTAACCAACGTGCGGTTCGGTGTGTTCGCCACTCTGCACCACCAATTTGATTAGGTGGGAAACCGTGTACAGCAAGTATTATTTTCATGAGGAAGGTCCGATAAGCACTCGCAAATATTGAGGTTGAAAAATAGATGAAGCAAGTAATAATCTGTTTTCAGTGCGAGTCATTTGATCCTTTTTTGAACATGATCGATAAAATTTAATCAAGCTAATCCAATCTTTACCAATATTGTTCATCTATCGGTTTTTGCTTTTGTTAGCAGTCTGGTATTTATACGAAACATATAATAGGCATTGCGAAAACATTCTTTCATATTTTCTGGGCAAATCCCCAACAGTGTAATGGAAACGTCGTGTCATTACGAGTCTGCGTAATTCCCTCCCATTTTTCATAACTATCTACACCCTTAGCTGAATAAGGAAATAATTCAAGATATTCTTTAAACGCAAGATTCTGTCCGTCCATAGACACATCCACGTCTCCTACGATATTTATGCTTGTATAACTTATGTAATTATGAATATGTTTTTTTTCAGTTTTTGAACCCCCCCCACTTCTAAAACGTTTCCATTGACCTCATTAGTTTTTATAAAGTGTTCAATATGTTGATTCATAATTGTTCTTGAAAATGGATAGTATTTTTTCTTTTCTCTTTTAACTCTACCAAATATTGCGTTTTTTATCCGACCCAGTACCCATCCTATTCTTGACTTAGGGCTCGGTAAAAAACAACTTGGTAGAATTTGCGCCCAAATTTGCCGTAGATTTAATCGATCTGATTGAGCAAAACCGCAGGAATAGCGAGCTATTTCGAGGACTTTTGCGATTGAAGATCGGTTAAAGATATGGTGAAGTTGGGATGCAAAAATGCCAAGTTATTTTTTATCGAGCCCTTATTGTCGATTACCAACTTCATAGCGTATACTCCGAAAATGAGGTTCACTCTTACCTACTTCAAGATCAATTTACTTCATATAACATATTCAAGAAGTTCTTTCCTGCCGAATAACCAATCCCGTTAAATTTAAGCGGGATTCTCCACCAAAATAAAGCCTCAGCCCTTTTTTTTGCCCATATTGAAATACTGATTATAGCATCGGCATTATTGATTGGGATGTTTTCTACTTTTATTCTGATAACGTGCTTTCCTTTTTGTAAATCAATTTTCTTGTCGTATGCTCTATTAGTTGCTTGAAAATAGTTTTCAGGTTCATTAGTACACATAATCTTAGTATCAATTTGTATTTCAGGATACGCTACTAAAGACTCATAATGCATGCATATAATAAAAGAGTCACCAGGATAAAACTCTTGTTGTTCTATATCTATTTTATAAAATATTATTTTATTGGTCCCATTGCAAATTTTCGTAATATCGGAATCACCTTTCACTGAAAAAAGTTTATTGTACTCGCTAATTGCCTCACCAACATTATCAAAGAACGTATGCTTTTGGTTATTCAACAAAAGAGCTTTTTCGGAAAAAGTTGAAACAACTTGCATATTATGTGATACTAAAATAATTGCTGTGCCATTTTGTCTAAGCTCCCCAATTTTGTTAAAGCATTTCCTTTGAAATCCCCAGTCACCAACGGCCAAAATTTCATCAACTAACAAAATATCAGGGTTTATGTGGACGGCCACGGAAAAGCCTAATCTAACCCTCATACCTGAACTATAGTTTTGTACCGGGGTATCAATAAATTCTCCAATTTCTGAGAAGTCAACTATATCTTTAAACTTTCGATCAACTTCCGTTTTGGAAATTCCTAACACTGATGCATTGATATATATGTTCTCGCGGCCAGTCAGTATTGGGTTGAATCCAGCTCCCAATGCAATGAGTGCTTGCATCCGCCCTCTTACTTCGATACAACCCGTATCCGGCTTGATTAAGCCGCTAAGCATGCGTAATAGAGTCGTCTTTCCTGCACCATTAGGACCGATAAGAGCTATTGTGTCTCCCCGTTTCAATCTGAAGGAGACATTCCTAACAGCCCAGAATTCGTCCTTTCTCAGTGATTTTTTATGACTATTTTTACATCCGACTATCTCAGAGCCTAAATCTTTCACTGCATACCAAAGAGAACGCTTGAGCCTCAGGCAGAATTTTTTACTTACATTTTCAGCTATTAGAAGAGTATGAGACATTATGCACTCATCCGCTCAATTATTATAGGAAGTGATATGCGATAGAGTATCCAGGTAATTGAAAGAGCTATGATTGTCAATCCACTGACTATCAAAAAAGGATAGAGATTCGTAATAAACCCTTTTGTGACAAGATCTCTGGCACCAACGAGAATTGGACTTACGGGGTTCAACGTAGTCATGAGCGAAAAAGGAAATGACTGCGGCGGCGGATAGACTACTGGTGATAAAAAAAACCATAATTGTACAACAACAGGTAAACCAGATGCAATATCTGTGTACAGCATTCCAAGAGGTGTAAGGAATAGTCCAATGGTAATTCCCAGAAGAATTAACATAAATATAGCCATGGGCACCAATAAGAGTCCCAAGGTAATTTTCACTTTAAAAAAAAGAAGAATACCGATGAGAACTATCGACTTGATTAAAAAATTGAATAGAATGGTATAAAATGCCCCGAGGATAAGAGCTTCATAAGGAAATTTTATTTTGGCCAGCATTAATTTCGCTTTTCTCACAGACTGCAAAGGTGCGTTAAGGCTTTCCGCGAATACCTGCCAAAGGGTTGTCCCTACAAGAACAAAAACTGGATAGGGGATATCGGTCTCACCGAAGTCAACGATTTTTCTTGACTGCAAGACTATAAAAACTAAACCAACAAGAATCGGTGGTATAAACGACCAAAAAACACCGAGAATGCTCTGGCGGTATTGGGCCGAAATATCGCGCACAAAAAGCCTCCAAGCCAGCTCACGTGAACTCGCCAGGTCTCGACACATCAAACGCAGGAGATGCAACGGAGAACGCATTTGCGAATCTGGAGTATACATAACTACTGGTAATTTGCTATTGTGGTCCATACGTGTTTCCTTGTTTACTCGTGTTTCATTGGATATCTAACCGTACTCACGGACGGCCTTAAGTAGATTGTCAGATGTTCCAATTAAGGTCTCAGGCCCGAATGTTCTTTTGGGGCAATAGTCTGGACTATTACTCACCTAAAAGGTTCGGCCAAGCACTGTAGGCTTGCCCAAATCGCGTCGGCCACCTTCTGTCTGCCCGCAGGATTGAGGTGCACCTTGTCAGACTCAAGGTCTGTATTGCTATCGACAATGGCGTTAACGTCGACCAGAGGGACATCACAGTCTGTCGCCAGCAAACGGTATTCAGCCACGACAGGCGGGATCCTCCTCTGTGCGCCGGCCAGTTCACCAAAGGTGACATTACCCAACGGTGGAGGCAAAACGAAAATAACTTTGGCTCCGCCACCTTGGGTGTTGATGACATCAAGGATCAAACGCACGCCATAGGCAATTTCAGCGGCGTTTGGTGGCCCGTATTTACTCTTCACATCGTTGGTGCCAAGCATAACAATAACGTAGTCGAGTGGAGCATGGACGGTTAGCTTACTTGCGATAACGTTAAGTCCATTGAATTCGCCGATGTCGTGTTTGATGGTACGGCCGTCACAACTTTCATTGAAAATGGTGAAACGGCTGGGATCCTTATCTTTAAGCAGAGCGGGCCAACAGGTTTTGTTTCCACCAGGACGAAAGGAGTTGGAATCGCCAAAGACCATAATACGTTTAAGATTTTTTCTGTCGGTAGAAAAGCAAGTTCGTGTCGAACTGCCCCGAACATAGCCTCCCTTGGAGGCCTTGGTTTTGAGCGCCGCAATTAGTTTCTCAAAACTTCGAAAGACCATAAATCGGTTTCTTTTCAAGAGTGGCAACCTGTAGTTCTACGAAATTCAATGCGTACCTTGGGTAGCCTTGATTATATCTTCGGGTGTTCCGATATCCAGACAATTGCCATCGGGAAATAGTACGGTGTTTGTGTGCATATTATTCCGTGTTTTCTCCCTCGGTTATAGTTTGTCATTGTATTGGGGAGCCGACTTCCTAATTTCTGTCTGATAGTTCTCTGTACCAGTCTACCGTATACTCCAGACCCTTATCAAGGGAAGTCGTTGGCTTCCAACCGATCTTAGCATAGGTATCTGCTATATTTGCTACTCTTACTTGTTCCATAGGTCTATCGGACACATTGCCAAGAGCAGGTTCTACATCAGAGTCGGTTATATTAATAAGCTTTTGCACAACGGTTCGAATTGGAACAAGCACTCCTGAACCGAGGTCGATCGTACTGCCTTTTATGTTTGGCGCTTGGACCATTGCAAGAAGTCCATCAACCACATCTCCTACATAGATCCAGTCAATTTGTCGCATACCACTGGTAAGCTTTGGAGGTTGTTTACGCAAAAGAGAAAGCGTTACATAAGGTATGAGTTTACGTAAGTCCTGCTGCGCAGGTCCATAAACCATAAAAAGACGTGCTATAGTTACAGGCGTTTGATAAAGTTCATGGAACATACGCGCATAACCGCTACCAGCCCACTTTGATGCGGCATAGGGAGAGCTTGGTACAACATAGGTATCACTCTGTTCAGGTTCCTCTAATGAGCCAATCAAGACAATTCGATCTATGTTGGTTTCGGTTGCTACAGTCAACAAATTTATGGTTGAAACCAGATTGCTATTAAAGGTGGGTAATACGAGCGCCAAATTTCTTGCGCCAACCACATGGCTAGCCAAATGAAAAACAATGTCTGGCTCGACGGTACGTAAGAGATCCCGTACTACCTCTATATCTGCGAGATCGCCCTGCCCCCAATGCGAACAAGCTTCGTTGCTTGACTGTACGGTCCGTGAAATGCCATGCACCGTTGCTCCGCTATCACGCAAACGACGGCATAGATGAGATCCTATAAACCCACTAGCACCGGTGACAAGTATTTTTTTGCCAGAAAAATTAAAAGAGTTCATCCTCTACTCACCGTTCGCTACAACCACTGCAAGCCCTTATCTCATAGCCTCTTTCAATAAATTGCATTTAGCCAATGCCTCTGCCGCGTCTTTAATTAAACCGAATTCCAAATCTGATCTATCCGAAATATCCAGTAATGTATGGTTACCATCAGACAAGTTCAGTACCCAGAGTAAAGCAAGTTGTTTTGTTTTGCTATCGCTCCGACCACCTGTTTTGTCATACAATTCTCGTTTGCCAAGTTGGGGTTCACACTTTGGGTTCTGATTTACGTATTTGTTATTACTTTCCAGAACGGATACGACTGAGATGTATACGTTAAACGAATCAACGAGAGATTGCGGTTGAACAAAGTCTAAGTTATCTGCCGAGGTATGATATTCGGGGTAACGACCGTAAGGTGTTCTCATCAAACAACCAATCGGTAGATTAAAGCCCGGGGAACAATACTGACGCTCGTCATATCCATAGGGAACAAAGTCAATGATTTCGTAATCGCTACCAGAATTCTTTAAAATATTTAGCACCGCTTGGTCAATCTCCGCGTTTCCTTGACGGCTTTTTTTATATGTGCATCGTCCTGAATCACCAAGATTTGTTGCAACCAAGCCATGCTTAATTTTTGTAACATTAGACTCATTTAAAGCAAGCCAGACAATGGAGCCAATTGTTCCCGGGATAAAGAGAAACCTGTAAGAATATTTGAGCGGGACATTACTAAGGTGTTTGGCGAGAAAACATAATAAAGCAATGCCGGAGAGATTATCATTACACAATGACGGATGGCAAACATGACATGACATTAGTACTTCATTAGACGTTTTACCTTCAATGTAATACTCACCGTAAGTTAGATATCCCTCTTCGAGGGACGAGTCAATGAATACCTCATACTCCTCATCCCTTAATTTCGAAAATTGGTTGTGGCTCAGGCAAAAGCCCCAATCCTCTTTGTAATAAGAAGTACGATAAGGGATCCAGGTCGGATGCTCTGGTAGGGTAAAAAGATGTTCCTTTAATTCGCTTAAAGATACTTTTTCCTTTATTGGAATGCTATAATTTAAGACGTGTAGGTTAGAGTTGTTGAAGTCTATTATCTTTTCACCCTTTGAATTCTTGATATAAGCGTCGGTTATGTTCCATTCCTTTGGCACAGTCCAGTCAAATGCATTGGTTCCGCTCGGGACCTCGCGAACTTTTAATGGGATATGTTTTCTGATGTGGCTTAGGGTCTGTCGAACTCCATTTCCCGTGATGCTCCGGCAGATGGGATAGATCTCGGATATAAGCTGGTACATCTCTTTGCCAAGTTGGTTAAGGTCGATACCTGATTTAAGATGCGATATATTCATGGTTTGAAACCGGAAAAAAGTTTTTAGATCGTGAAATCAGGATATTGATTATCACTTTCTGAGATTACTGTAACATCTCCTGGCCACACGATGCCAAAAGCCGGATCACTCCATCTGACACCCCTGGCACAATCAGGGGCGTAAAACTCAGACATCTGATAAAAGACTTCAGTATTAGCCTCTAAAGACAGGGACCCGTGGGCAAAACCTTCTGGGACATAAATCATCTTTCTGTTTTCGGCAGTCAATTCTACTGAAATCCATTGCTTAAACGCCTGAGAATCAGGACGAAGATCAATAATAACGTCATAAATCGCACCCATAGAACAACGCACTAATTTTGCCTCTTCATAGGGAGGCACCTGGTAGTGCATTCCACGAAGGGTCCCTCTTTTCTTGTTGAACGAAATATTGCACTGAACCAAATTTGGATTTAGCCCGTGAGCCTCAAGCTCTCGTTTGCACCAGGTTCGGGCAAAAAAGCCACGTTCATCTTCCAATTTTTCCGGCTGAATGATGAATGCTCCTTTTAGTTTTGTTTCGGCGAAAATCATGGATAAATCGTAACCTCGGGAATCAATGTTACAAATTGACCGCCCCAATCGCGTATATGAGCCATCTGTTCCATGATCTCATCTTTAAGGTTCCACGGAAGAATAATTAGATAATC